>JARFQU010000174.1 GCA_029287595.1 Halioglobus sp.
CCACTGAGCCCACGGCGCCAGCAGCGGCACTGACCAGCACGGTTTCGCCGGGTTGCGGCTGTGCCACATCCAGCAAGCCAAAATAAGCTGTCGCCCCGGTTGGCCCCAGCACCCCCAGAAACAAGCTCAGCGGGATGCCCAGCCCCTCATCCAACTTGTTCAGGGTCGCGGCGGGCACGGTAGTGTATTGCTCCCAGGCACCCATGGTCACGGCGATATCACCCTCGGCAAAGTCCGGGCTGTTGCTTTTAACCACCCGCCCCAGCACCGAGCTGCGCACCGCATCGCCCAGAGCGATAGGCTCTATGTAATTGGGGGCGTCACTCATCCAGCCCCGTTGCGCGGGATCCAGGGACATATAAAGATTTCTGATAGTCACCTCTCCCGGACCGGGATCCGCCAGCGGCACATCGCGACACTGCACATTTTCTGTGGTGGGCAAACCGTCGGGGCGCGAGGCCAGGAAATATTGCCGGTTGGTCAGTTCAGTCATGAGATGTGTCGCCTCGTCGGTTGATGGTTATAACTGCAGTAAGGTGCCTGATGCCAGTTTGGGCAATACAGGACCATGGCGCAACATAGTCGTTGCCAAAAAAGCAGTCAACCCTGATTGTTTTAGATTCGGTGATCTGCTAACTTGCCCAGACTGGACGAGGCCATCACCTGCAAAGGAAACCACCATGACCATTCTGATCGCCGGCACTGTCGAAATGTCCCCGCAGGATCGTGACAATGCCCTGGCCGATGCCGCGGCGCTGATGGCGGAAACCCGTTCCCAGCAAGGCTGCGCAGACTACGTCTGGTCCGCAGACCCCACTTCCGACAAGCGTATTTACGTATTCGAGAACTGGGAGACCACCGAGGATCTGGCGGCACACCTGGCGGGTCCCTACTACTCCCGGATGCTCGCCCTGCTGGGCAAGTACGGGGCGCTGAACGCCGAGGTGTCCAAGTTTCGCGTGGACCTGGAAGAGCCCGTCTACGACCCGGAAGGCAAGCCGCGAGCCGATTTCTTCACCGGCTAGGCGCCCTACCCCCATACCAGGAGCTCCACCCCCAAATGCCGCAAGAGAAAATCAAAACCTACTGTCGCTTCTGCCATGCCTACTGCCCCATGCAGGCCACGGTAGAAGACAACCGCCTGATCGCCATCGAACCCGACACCGACAATGCGGTTTACGGCGGCTACACCTGCATCAAGGGTAGGCAACTGGTGGAGCAGATCTACCATCCGACGCGCCTGCAGCAATCGCAGAAACAACAACCCGATGGTGGTTTTACCAACATCGCAAGCGAGCAGGCCCTGGACGAGATCGCCGCACAACTGCAGTCCATACTGAAAGCATACGGGCCACGCAGTATCGCCAGCTACAACGGCACCTACTCCTACCAGAATTCCGCCTCCCACGCGGTGGCGCGGGCTTTCCACAAGGCCATCGATTCACCGTCCTATTACGCCAGCGTGACCATAGACCAACCCGCCAAGGTGGCCATTGGCCCGGCGCGCATGGGTTGGTGGAACGCCGGCAGTCACATGTGGTGTGACTCGGATGTCGCCATGATCATCGGCAACAACACCCTGGTATCACACTACTCCATTCCCGGCGGTATCCCCTCCTTCAGTCCATTCAATGCCCTGCGCGAGGGCAAGAAGCGCGGCGTTAAAGTCATCTGCATAGATCCGCGGGTGACCGAGGTGGCCGCGCGCTCCGACCTGCACCTGCAGGTGACACCCGGGCAGGACGCGGCACTGCTGGCCAGTATCATCCAGGTCATCATTTCCGAGGCGCTATACGACGAGGCATTCTGCCAGGAGCACACAGTGGGCTTCGCTGAATTGACTAGAGCAACAGCAGGGTTTACCCCTGAAGCAGTGGCCGCCGCCGCAGGCATCCCGGCACAGCAGATCTATAAAGCCGCCAGGCTATTTGCCGCCGGACCACGCGGTTCGGCAGTTACCGGTACCGGCCCGGAAATGGGCCCACATCCCAACCTGCTGCAACACCTGGTACAGGCGCTCAACGCCATCTGCGGCCGTCATTACCGGGAAGGTGAACGCCTGCCCAACCCCGGGGTACTGACCCCCCCGGCCCCGCGCCGGGCCCAGGCGACCTCGCCACAGCCCCAGTGGCTGACCGACGGTACGCGCAGCCGGGTAGCGCCAGATATCGGTGAGGTTTTCGTACTCTCGCCCTACGGCCCCCAGGGCGAGATGCCCACTGCCGTCATCACCGACGAGATGCTGTTGCCCGGTGACGGCCAGATAAAGGCGCTGATCTGTGTCGGCGGCAATCCGCTGCTGGCCTGGCCGGATCAGGAAAAAACCCTGAAAGCGCTGCAGGGTCTGGACCTGCTGGTGTGCATCGATATCAAGATGGCCGCCACGGCGCAACTTGCAGACTACGTGCTGGCGCCCAAGATCTGCCTGGAACGGGAGGATGTAACCCTGCTGACCGATATCTGGCACGACCAGCCCTACAGTCAGTACACGTCCACCGTGGTGGAAGCCGAGGGTGACAAGATCGAGGAGTGGGAATTTTTCTGGGAAATCGGCCGGCGTATGGGCCTGGCACTGGAGCTGGATAACGGCCCGCTGGATATGCAGCGCAAGCCGCAGAAGTATGAGCTGCTGCAAAATATCACTGCAGGCTCCCGGGTGCCGCTTGCCGACATCCGCGCCACCGACGGCGGCGCCGTGTACCCTGTGGATGACGTGATCATTCAGGCCGCCGACCCCGAGACCCGGGGGCAGCTGGATCTGTACCCCCCGGGACTGCAGGAAGAACTGGCCGCCGCCTACGAGGATATGCAACCGACAGACACTCAAGCCTGGCCGCACCTGCTGATCAGTCGCCGCATGAAGAATACCTACAACTCCACCGGGCCGGAACTGAGCCTGCTGGGAAGCAAGGGCACGACCAACCCGGCCTATATGCATCCGCAGGACCTGGCCGCGCTGGACATCGCGGATGGTGAGCTCATTGAAATCGCCTCGGCCCACGGCAGCATTCCGGCGATTGCCGCCGCCAGTGAGGACATAAAGTCGGGGGTAATTTCCATGTCCCACTGTTGGGGCGGCTCACCGGACCCCGCGGCGGGCAGCGACGCCAGAATCCGCGAGATGGGCAGTAACACCAACCGGCTGATAGATAATCGTCACGCAGCGGAAAAATATTCCGGGATGCCGCGCCAGAGCACCATACCCGTGAAAGTAAGCAAATCATCCCAACCATCCGACCGGGTCCAGTGACACCAGCCCTGGCTAACATTGGCGAGTACCCAGCATGAGCGACAAGAAGCCTTTTCGTTTTTCCGTGCAGAGCTTTAACACCGAATCGCCACGCAGCTGGCGCAACCTGATCAGCAAGACCGAGGGCCTGGGTTACTCGACTTTTTTCCTCGCGGATCACGTGCTCAGCCCCGGTCCGGCACTGGAGAGCACATTCCACCCGCCGCAGATGCTCGCCGCTGTGCCGGCCATCGCAATGGCACTGGAGCAAACTTCAACCCTGCGGGTCGGCTGCCGCGTGTTCTGCAACGACTATCGCCACCCGGTAGTCCTGGCCAAGGAAGCGGCCACCATGGATTACCTGTCAGAGGGGCGCCTGGAGTTCGGTATCGGCGCTGGATGGATAGGGGCGGAGTACCAGGCGATCGGCCTGCCTTTCGATGAATTCCCCGAACGCTTCAGCCGTTTTGCGGAATTTGTGCATGCCTACAAGGAATTTATGTCCGGCGAGGCGCTTGAGATTGCTGGCCAAAGCATCAATTGGTCCGGGTTTCACGGTACACCCACCCCGGCGCAGACACCTCACCCGCCACTGATGATAGGAGGTGGCAGCAAGAAGATACTGACTTTTGCCGGCGAACAGGCGGATATCGTCAGCCTCAATTTCAACAACCGTGCCGGCATGCTGGGACCCGACGGCATGAACTCGGGACTGGCCGGGGCCACGGCAAAGAAAATTGACTGGGTCAGGCAGGGTGCCGGAGAGCGCTTCGAAGACATCGAGCTCGAAATTGGCGCTTACAATACCATCATCACCGATCACCAGCAGGCAACCGCTGCAGCCATTGGTGACGCCCTGGGCATGAGTGCCCAGGACATACTGGATCACCCCCACTGCCTGATAGGCAGCATCGATTTCATCTGCGAACAGTTACTGCAGCGCAGGGAGACCTATGGCATTTCCTACATCGCAGTGCTGGACGATGGTGAAAACAATATGGTCGAAAGCTTTGCGCCAGTAGTAGAACGTCTGGCAGGAAAATGAGTCCTGCGTATATAATGACGAACGCCATCGGACGGTTTTAATCAGGCAGTATTGTTTTTTAAGCAATGCGCCAAGCACAGGAGTTAGCATGCCCGCCAGGAAACCCACTAAAACCCCACAGGTCACCCCCGAAAATGGCGAGGATATCAGCTGGCAGGCGCAAAAGAGCGCGATGACGCGCGACCGCATCCTCGATGCGGCGATCAATTGCTTTATAACCCTGGGCTACACCAACGTCACCACAGCCAAGGTGGCCAGCACAGCCGGGGTGTCACGCGGTGCGATGCTGCACCACTTCCCTTCCAAGACCGAATTGATCCAGGCGGCAGTGGAATACCTGCACAACAAGCTACTGGAAGACTACACCGCGCGGGTTAACAAGATTCCCAAGACCAGGAAGGGCAAAAGCCGCCGTCGCGCCGGCCTGGACGCCTACTGGGATTACCTCATCGGTGACCTGGCAGTGGCTTACCATGAGCTGTGTGTGGCCGGGCGTACCGATCCGGAGCTGCATAGCATCCTGGAAAACTCCAGCGCCAAATTCGACCTTCACGTGCGTGAAACCAACGCCGAGCTGTTCCAGGAATGGAGCGGGCGCGGCGACCGCTTCCTGCTGGCCATGGACGTTACCCGCTTCATGATGGAAGGTATGGCGGTAGGCCAGCTGACGGAATCGCTGGAAGATCGCATACCCATGCTACTGGATTATCTCGCGGACCGGCTGGAAGAGATTTTCGAGGAAGGCGACTCCACCGCAATTGCCAGGCATGCCGCCAAGAAGTGAGCCGGTAGTTTTGCCGCGCGCTATGCGCCGTAGGCTTCAGGCAGCAGAGCGCCGTTGCAGCTCGATGTAACGCTGCACATAGTAATCCTCATCGCCATAGAGTTTTGACAGTAACAACAAGCGCTTGAAATGGTGGCCGACGATCAGCTCATCGGTCATGCCTATACCCCCGTGCAGCTGCACCGCCTCCTGAGATACAAACTTACCGGCCTCGGCAAGCTTCACTTTCAGTGCCGCACAGGCCCGGGCCGACTCGCCGCCCTCCTGCAGCTGGATGGCGGCATCGTACAGCAGGGAGCGCGTCTCCTCTACCTTGAGGTACATATCGGCCATACGGTGCTGTAGCGCCTGGAACTTGCCGATAGGCTGGCCAAACTGCTCCCGGGTACTGGTGTATTGCACCGTCGCATCCAGCAACACCTGCATGGCACCCAGGGCTTCACCACCCATGGCGAGAATCGCCTCGTCGATCACCGACTCAAGCAGGGGCAGGGCCTCGCCCTCGACACCCAGTAGAGCGTCAGGTGGCACCAGGACCCCGTCGAACTGCAGGTCTGCGCCGCGGCCACCGTCCACCGCACAAAAAGGCTTGCGCGCAACCCCCGGCAGGCTGGCATCGACGATAAACAGGGATATACCGGAATGATCACGCGATGTACCGGCGGTGCGCGCACTCACCACCAGATAGTCGGCACAGTGGCCATTCAACACCGCGAGCTTGGCACCCGTGAGTCGATAACCCTGCGCTTCCGGTTCCGCGCGGCAGTCGACGGCGGCCAGGTTGTAGCCGGACCCCGATTCGGCACAGGCAAAGGCCCACTGGCTGCTGCCGGCGATGATGTCGGGTATATACCGCGTTTGCTGTTGCGGCGACGCACGGCGCAGAAAACCACCACAGGTCACCACGGTAGACAGGAAAGGTTCGCGCAACAACCCTCGCCCCAAGGCCTCGCAAATGACCATCAGGTCCACCGCCGTGCCCCCTATGCCGCCCTGCTCCTCGCTGAAGGGCACGCCCAGCCAGCCCAACTCGGCAAACTGGCGCCAGACAGCGGGGTCGTAGGCCAGCTCCGTTTTGCTGAGCCGGCGATGGCGTTCTACATCACAGGTAGCGTCGACAAACTTGCCCACGCTGTCCTGCAGCAGTATCTGTTCCTGGGTAAAAGAAAAATCCACGATGCACCTGTATGACTCAGAGAAACCCCGGACCAGCCGAAGCGTAATATTGCGCCTCATGCTAGCAAACGGCCCATATCAAAACAATCAGTCCTTACTGTTTTATTAATTCCGTTATTTTGGGTACTCCCGCCCTATCGCAACCGCTGCGGGGCACGCCAGAGTCAAGTCCAGGCCCCTCGGGGAGTCTGGGCGGATGGTCACGGAACAGGGCAAGCGCTATGATCACCTGTCGCAGTAGCCGATAGCGCGCCAGCTGTCCCGGCGCCAACCTGCCGGGGGCCCGGCTGTCACTTGTGCCGCTTGCTGCTAAACTATTCGGGAAGCCAATAGAGGAATTCTTATGAACAAATTGTGCACCTTACTCCTTGCCTCGCTGATAGTAGCCGCGCCGTCTTATGCCAAACCTGATAAAGATTCCGACCTTGAGAGCGCCATCAGGGACGAGTTAAGCTACGAGAACAACCAGGGCAAAGGGCGACCTGACAATCCCGGAGAACACGGCCGCGAGAACGCCGCCCAGAAACAGCGGGAGAATCCGGGCAAGGGCAGCAAAGGCGGCGATTCCTGGGAAGACTCAAGCGACAAAGACAAAGACAAGGACAAAGACAAGGACAAGGACAAGGAAAAGGAAAAGGAAAAGGAAAAGGAAAAAAATAAGCAGAAAAGTAAAAACAAGTAGCTTCAAGGTCTTTAACAGCGACCCTGCGGGGTCTCTCTCTGCCCGCTAAGCAACCAACACTTCCCGGGAAGCGCCCATGGATTACACAGCAATTGAACAAGCGCGCGCGGCGGACGGCCTGCGTCTGGCTTTAACCGGCGGCGTGCCGGGTCCCTGGAGTGAAGCGGCCAAGGGCTGTTTTCGTGTGCGCCAGGTAAACTATATCCCGGTGTGGCAGGAGGGCGGCGGGGCCAACGAGGAACTGGTGGCATGGACTGGCCATCGCAATGCGCCTACCGCCATGTATAACGCAGAACCCGCCAGGGTTACCCCGGTGGACATGATCAACCTGGCGCAGCGGCTGGGCAGCGGCCCCTCCCTGGTGCCTGAGGATATCGACGCGCGCATTGTAATGTTCGGTCTGCTGAATGAGGTAGCCGGGGAAAACGGGTTCGCCTGGAGCGCCAGGATACTGATGTTCAAGTCAATGGTGGACAATATGGGTGAGGCGGCCATGGCGGACAGCCCCATGCTGCGCGATTACCATTACGGCGTTGCCGAAGCCGCCTCGGCGCCCGCTAAAATCATTTCGATACTCCGGCGGTTATCGCGCCAGCTGCGAAGCCAGAAAGAAGCAGGCAGCCGCTATCTTGTGGGTGACCATCTGTCAGCGCTGGACATATACTGGGCCTGCTTCTCCCAGATGCTTGACCCACTGCCGCCGGAGGTTAATCCCATGCCCGAATATTTATATAAGGTATGGGGGCTGACGGCAACAGCTATACAGGCTGCGGGTTATGAGATCGACCCGGCCCTGCTGGAGCACCGGGATTACATTTTCCCCAACTACCTGCAATGGCCGCTGGATTTCTAGCACCAGAGCAGCGCGAAGCCTGAATAGCCGGCCGCCAGGTTCCGCGAAAGCCCGGTGGCACACGGTGTGACAAACACCCCTCCCCCTAATCCCCAAACGGGCCGGCGTCCATCGGCCGGGCCATAAGCGCCCTCGAGTCGTTGTCGCTGGCAGGGGGTCAAAAACGGCGCGCCAATTAAAATCAGTCAATTCTGTTTGTTTTTAAAACAGTGATTTGCTAATGTGCAATTTGATACGTATTGGCAGCCGTAACAAGCCCGCTGGCAACAGAACAATAAAACATACACCTGGATAAAATTATGGCTAAGACGAGTTTCATGCTTGGTGCGGCGTTACTGACCCTATCTGTTGCACAGCAGGCCGCGTCACAAGCGGACGACATCCAGCAGAAGCCCGCCACGAAAGAGATACTGGCACTGGAAGAGGTGCTGGTTACGGCCTCCCGACGTACCGAAAAATTGCAGGACGTGGCCATGTCGGTCTCTGCTTTTGGCAGCGATTTTCTACAGGACAGCGGTATCAATGATCTCACGAGCCTGGAAGAGTATACGCCAAACCTGAAGATCACCCCCGGGCCCAGCGCTCGCGCCACCTCCTACAGGATCAGGGGAATCGGCTCTGCGGGCACGAACTCCGGGATAGATCCCAGTGTCGGTATTTTCCTTGACGGCATCTACCAGGGTCGGGCCGGGATGAGCATCGCCGACCTGGTCGACGTAGAGAGGGTGGAAATCCTCAGGGGGCCACAGGGGACTCTTTATGGCAAGAATACCGCCGCTGGCGCACTCAGTGTGATCACCAAACGCCCCTCGGACGAATTTGAGTCCATGCTGGAAGTGAGCTACGACAGCAACGAACAGCTGGACGTACGCGGCATGGTCAACCTTCCCCTGGGGGAGTCGGCACATGCGCTCCGCCTGTCAGCCTTCGTTGTCGACGGCGACCACCTGTACGAAAACAGCTACAACGGCGAGGGCCTGAACGATGCCCACAAGTGGGGTGGCAGGGCCCGCGTCCTGCTCGATATGCGGGGCGAGGGCGGCGACGAAGGTCTTGGTGAGTTCCTCATCACGCTCGACTACACCAAGGAGGACAAGGACTGTTGCGCCTTCGCGGTCATCACCTACGATGGCCTCTCCCCCCTGAACACACCGTCAACCAACACCCCCTCGGCCCAATGGCAGCAGCAACTGGGACTCAACGATCTGGGCAGGCCGGTTCTTATCTATAACGCTTTCGAGGAGTCGGAAGGGTTCTCGCCGCCAAAGCCCGACCCGTTCAGCGATGACAGCTACTGGATGGATGGTGATATTCACAGCAAGATCGAGGTAGGCGGCGTCGGGGTAGAATGGAACCGCCAGCTGGCCGGTGACAATACGCTCACCTTTATTAATTCCTGGCGGTACTATGAGAACGATAGCGGCTTCGACGGTGACTTCACCGCTTACGATGCATCTACCGCGACAGACAAGATCGATCTCGACCAGTATTCATCCGAGTTGCGCATCGCCACTCCAGGCGGCCAGACGTTTGAGGGCCAGGCAGGCCTGTATGCCTACTATTCCGAGTTTGATTCAGTAGGCACCTTCCAACAGGGTCAAAGTCTGTACGAAAACGCGACTATTCGCATTGAGGGCACCCCCATAGACGCGTCCCTGGCGTTATTTTTCCCGGAAGGTTCCATCAACACTGACGACAATACCTACAAGACCACCAGTTACGCAGCCTTCGGCCAATTTATATGGAACATAAACGAGGAATTCAGTGCCACGGTAGGTATGCGCTACACTTATGAAAAGAAAGAGCGCGACGGGACCCAGATCAGCGATCCGGAACCACCTTTCGGCCTGGATCTGCCACCCATCGCCGGACCCAACTTAGAATACGACAGTGACCGCAGTGATACCGCTATTTCGCCTTCCCTCAACCTCCGCTACTTTTACAGCCCCGATATCATGGCTTATGCTTCGATAAGCCGGGGCTTCAAATCCGGGGGCTTTGACCAACGGCGGGTAGCCAAAGACACTGACGGGGAGTTCGATGAGGAAACTGCCACCAACTACGAACTGGGCTGGAAATCCACGTTTTACGACCGCCGCCTGCAGTTCAACGGCACCCTGTTCCTGGTGGATTACGAGGACTTCCAGGCCCAGTCCTTTGACGGGGCCCAGGTACGCGTGACCAACGCGGGAGACCTGCGCAGTTACGGTACCGAACTCGAGTTGGTGTTTATCCCCATGGCCAATATGACTGTTGGCAGCTCTATCGGCTACGTCAAGGCGGAGTACGAATCTTTCGACAACGGCCAGTGCACGATCGAGCAGGTGTTTACCCAATACTATATCGTGGATGGCGCGCAATACGGTTCCCCGGGAACAGCAAGTACCTGCAGCCAGGACCTGGAAGGCAAGCCCCTGGACAATGCACCGGAGTGGACAACCAGTACCTACGTGCAGTACGACTTCGACCTGGGTGAAAGTCTGGTGGGCATTGCGCGACTGGAGCACAGTTATATCGATAGCTTCTACCTGGACCAGGACCTCGATGAAAATCTCAAAAACGATGAGGTCAACCTGGTGAACTTCAGGCTGTCGCTGTCCAACGCCGGCCGGGACTGGGATGTGTCAGTCTGGGGACGCAATATACTGGATGAGGAATACTATTCCTGGGGCCTGGATATCCCGACCCTGGGTGGATACGCCGGGATAGTGGCGCCAGAGGCAACTTACGGCATCACTCTACGCTGGTTCAACTAGGAGACACCGCCGTGCCTGACGACACCATCATCTCCACCGACCGCGGCACTGGCCGGGTGCCGGCCGCACAGAAATCGGGCTGGTACTACAACTGGGGGCCCCAGGCCTGGATTGATATGTGGATGTCCAACAGCATGCTGGTGAAGAAGGCCATGCCTATCATCAGCCACACCTTTGTACCGATATTGCGACTCTCCGGCGACAAGGATCAGGTAGATCGTGACTACGACGAGATCAAATCGCGGCGGGAGAGTATCAAATTCTTTGAATCACCCAGGGAAAAATGGCGCAAGCGCTACGGCAACTTTGTACGCGAGGCCGAGTGGGCGCTACTTGAATTGCGCAAGTACTACAGCCAGAAACAATACGAGGAAATCGTGATCGGCACCTCGGTGGCCCTGTCCCATGAAAACTCTCCCGAGTTCCTCAAAATGATGAACAGCATGTCGGAAAAAAACAGGAACAAGAAGGCCAGGCCAGCCAAGGACGGCAGCACAAAACCGGGGCGCTGGAGCACCTTCCTGTTCGAAACATTCAACCCGGCCCACTGGCTGACCGGCCCGGCCACCATTACCGAGTTTGACCCGGCCAATGGTCTGACCGTGATGGAAATACCGGACTGTGGCTGGCACACCTGTGGCCCGGCTGACAGGTTACCCAACCCCAACATGCTGCCCGAGGAGGGTTGCCTGTATATTTGCAAGGGGCCATTTGAAGCACTATTCAACGGTGCCAACGGTGGACTGAAGATGGAGTTTGACCCCCATCTCCCGGAGACTTCATGCACGGTGCGCATGAGTTGGGATGCCGGCTGATTCCAGGATTTATGCCCAGGTTCTCTCAATTTTTCGCCAGCCAGAAGCGCCTGTGGCAACAGCAGCGAGAGCTGGAGCACTTGCGCAAGGAGATCGTCACGCTGCGAGCGCAGAACCAAAGCATGAAAGAGGGAATGCGCCGCTGCATAAGCTGCGATTACCGTATCGACTACAAGGACCGCCAGGGCCAGGCCCCCATCGGAAACTCCAACAAAGACTGAAATAGAGAGAGCCAAAAATGTCCGTAATACTCGTCACCGGTGCCAGTACCGGTATCGGCCAGGCAACCGCCCTGCAGCTCGCCAGCCAGGGGCACCGGGTGTTTGCCGGTGTGCGCAGTCCGGATACTGCCCAGGAACTTAAAGAGAAGATCGCCGCACAAGAACTGGCCCTTGAAATCATTCAACTCGACATCACCGATCAGGGCTCCGTGAATAATGCGGTCAGCACCATCATGGCAAGCGAGGGCCGCATCGATGCACTGGTCAACAATGCCGGCATAGGCGGTGGGCGTGCGGTAGAGGAAACGCCGCTGGAGGAAGTGCGGGAAGTTTTCGAAACCAATTACTTCGGCACTGTCCGGATGCTGCTGGCAATTACCCCGATCATGCGCGAGCAACGCGCGGGCCGGATTGTCACCGTGGGCTCACTTGCTGGCAGAATGGTGTTTGGCTGCCACGGGCATTACTCCGCCGCCAAGTGGGCCCTGGAGGGCCTGAGTGAGGCCCTGGCCTTCGAAATGGCGGAGTTTAGTGTGCACGTATCCATTATCGAGCCGGGCAGTGTCCCGACTCCCGCCTGGGAGAAAGGCAAACCGCCCCCGGCGGACAGCCACTACATGAACAGCATGGAGCGGTTAGGGCGCTGGGCCACACACACCATGCAGAACCCCGCCGCGCCCATTGACGTGGCCTACGCTATCGCTGACGCGATAGAATCCGACACGCCACGATTCCGCTATGTGGTGGGCCAGGACGCGATAGAGAACCTGGCCGGCCGCGCGAGTGTCGACGACGAGGAGTGGATAGCAGCGAATCGCTTGCAAGGAGAAGCTTTCGCCCAGCGCTGGAAAGAAATCGTGGGAGTGGATTACTTCGGCTGATTACAACGCCAATCGTCATTGAATTCCAGGGCCGGCAAACCGGCCCGGTAAAATACATTTTCAGGAGCAATAATGTGACCATCCCAAAAGAGAAGCTGTTGCGGGCCTACCGCCAGATGAAAACCATACGCGAATTCGAGGAGCGGGCCCACGCGGAAATCATGAACGGCCAGATTCCTGGATTTACCCATCTTTACACCGGCCAGGAGGCGAATGCGGTGGGCGTATGCGAACACCTGGACGAGCTGGATACCATTATCTCCACTCACCGAGGACACGGCCATTGCATCGCCAAGGGCGCAGACGTGATCGGCATGATGAAGGAACTGTTCGGTTCCTCCGAGGGTTTGTGCAAGGGTAAGGGCGGTTCCATGCATGTGGCCGACATCGAGAAAGGTATTCTCGGCGCCAACGGTATCGTCGCGGGCGGACCGCCGATCTCCGTTGGTTCCGCACTGGCCGCGAAAATCCGCGACAACGGCCGGGTTGCTGTTTCCTTTTCCGGTGACGGCTCGGTCAACCAGGGCACCTGCTTCGAGGCAATGAACCTGGCCGTGGTGCTCAAGGTCCCCGCCATTTTCGTTATCGAGAACAACTACTACTCCGAGCATACCAACATCAGCTATGCGGTGGGTTGCGACGATCTCAAAGCCCGTACCGAAGCCTTCGGCTTTCCGGTATTCATGGCAGACGGCTGTGATTTCTTTTCCGTATATGAAGCGGCGGGTAAGGCGATAGAACATGCCCGTGCAGGAAATGGCCCCGCCGGTCTGTTTGCGGAACAGGGCCGGTTCCACGGCCACTTCGTTGGCGACCCGCAATACTACCGCGCCGAGGGGGAACTGGATGATTTGCGGGAAAATTCCGACTGCCTGAAGGTGTTCCGCGGCAGGGTCACCACCGACGGGGAAGTCAGTCACGAGGAACTGGACGCCATAGACGCGGACGTCCTGGCACTGATAGATGACGCGGTAGCTGCAGCGAAAGCCGCCCCGCGACCCACGGCCGAGCAGGTGGTCGAGGATGTCTACGTAAACTACGGCAACGCATAGGAGAATTCGTATGCCAGTTAAAACTATGCGTGACGCAATCAATGAAGCCCTGCATCAGGCCATGGCCGAAGATGACTCTGTTTTCGTTATTGGCGAGGATGTAGCCGGTTGTAATGGCAGCCAGGGTGAAGTCGGCAGTGTCGGCGGTGTATTCGGTGTCACCGGCGGCCTGTACAAAGCCTTTGGTCCCAACCGCTGCATCGATACCCCGATTTCCGAATCCGCCATTGTCGGTGCGGCAGCCGGTGCGGCCCTGGTGGGCATGCGCCCGGTGGCGGAGATAATGTTTGCGGATTTCATCGGGGTTTGCATGGACCAGATCGTCAACCAGATGGGAAAATTCCGCTACATGTTTGGCGGCAAGAGCACCTGCCCTGCGGTGATTCGCTTTGCGTCCGGCGGGGGTTTCTCTGCCGCGAGCCAACACAGCCAGGCGATGTACCAGATATTGACCGCCTTTCCGGGCCTGAAGGTCGTTGTGCCGTCCAATGCCTACGACGCCAAGGGTCTGCTGCTGCAGGCCATCAAGGACGATGACCCGGTGATGTTCTTTGAGCCCAAAGCGCTCTACCAGGAGGCTTGCGAGGTGCCGGATGAGATGTACACCATCCCCTTCGGCCAGGCGGCCTACGTGCGCGAGGGCGATGATTGTACTGTGGTAGCCTTTGGCCAGATGGTTCCCAGGGCAGCCGCCGCAATCGATGCCCTGGAAGCCGAAGGCATCAGCTGTGACCTCATCGACCCACGGACCACCTCCCCGCTGGATGAGGCGGCCATACTCGAGAGCGTCGAGGCAACCGGCAGACTGGTGGTAGTGGACGAGACACCGCCGCGCTGCAGCCTGACCGCCGACATCGCCGCACTAGCAGCGGATAAAGCCTTTCACGCACTGAAGGCGCCCATCAAGCAGGTCTGCGCGCCGCACAGCCCAACCCCCTTCTCGCCCGAGCTGGAAGCGGAATACATCCCCAGTGCCGAGAAAATCATAGCGGCGATAAAAGCGACCCTTGCGTAGGATCGCGGGAACGCAATTTAAGGAGTTAATCTGGTGAGCGATATTTATCCCATAGCTGTACCCAAGTGGGGCATCGAAATGGTCGAGGGGACGGTCAACCTGTGGCACAAGCAGGTGGGTGACCCTGTTGCCAAGGGCGAAGAAATCTTCGAGATGGAATCAGACAAGATCGTCAACGTATGGGAGTCCCCGGCAGATGGCATATTGCGTCGGATAATGGCAGAGGAAGGCGACACCCACCAGGTAGGCCAGCTACTGGGTGTGATAGCCTCCGCCGAAGTGGACGATGAGGCGATCGATAATTTTATAGCGGAGTTTTCCAAAGGCGTCGGGACCGATGGAAAAACAGGGGACACACCACCTGCGAGCGCAGCCAGTTCCGCCCCCACCGCAACCGGCGGTGATGCCAATACCCGCTCGACTCCGGCCGTGCGCCAGCTTGCACAGGACCTGGGAGTGGATCTCAACAGCGTAACCGGGACAGGCAGGCGCGGTCGCATTACCGAAGACGACGTCAGGGCCGCTATGCCTGACCATAACGAAACATCCGACAGCGGGGACAATAATGTAGATATCATTCCCCTGACCCCTACCCGCAAAACCATTGCCCGGCGCCTGACCAGCGCCAAACAGGACGTTCCCCACTACTACCTCACAGTCGAATACGAGTTGGACAAGTTGCTCGCTCATCGCAACAAGCTCAACGAGTCGGGGGGCGTCAAGGTTTCGGTCAATGATATGATCATCTGGTGTGTCTCTCGTGCCTTGATAAGAGAACCCCGGGTAAACGTCAACCTGGTAAACGACGATATTCATCAGTTCAGGAACGCCAACATATCGGTAGCCATTGCCACGAACGATGGCCTCTATCCGGTGACGCTGCGCCAGGCTGAAAAAATGTCACCTGCGGATATCGCTGCAGCGACAAAGCAGCTGGCGGAGAAGGCTAACTCAGGCACTTTGACCAAGGAAGATATTACCGGGGGTTCTTTTACTGTATCCAACCTGGGCATGTTCGGCGTCAACAACTTCACCGCCATTATCAACCCACCCATGGGCGCCATACTTGCGCTGGGCAAGGGCGAACAGAGAGTGGTGGTAAAGGAGGGTGAGCCAGCGGTCGCCACCGTGATAAGCGCAACACTCTCCTGTGATCACCGGATTATCGACGGAGCCGTCGGTGCGCAGTTTCTACAAGCCCTGGGAGAGGAACTGGCCGGGCTGTAATTCGAAGCAGAAGGGCCACTGCGGCCAATAGAAAATAAACAGTCAAATCTGATTGTTTTTGCCCGGGAGGTTTGCTAACTTGCCGGAAGAAACGGTCCCGACCCGCTGCCGAGCGGGAACTGTAAGGCATCTATAACTTCGTACCCAACGCCAGCGCCGGTAACGGCTTTACCGGGCGGGCCCAACTGTAAAAACCTGTAATCTTGGTGGCGCATAACAAAATGAGTAAAAGTGATCGCATCGATGTCTACCTGGTAGCGGGTGGCAAGTACCACAATATCGATCATGCTCGCCTGGAGATATTGAAGTTGCTGGCAGAGCAGCCCCGAATCAAGGTACAGGTGGGCGCGGACTACAGCGATATCGACGCTATCTGTAACAGTGACTTTCTCATCACCTACACCTGTGACCTGGTGCCCACTCCACAGGAGACCGCGCGCCTGCAGGACTATATCCGCGGTGGCGCAAAATGGTTCGCGCTGCACGGCACCAATTCCATCCTGGAATTCCTCGCTCCGGACGAGGCCGGCAATCCCCAGGTGGACTGCCCGGAGCGCAATGTACCGTTCATGGAAATCCTGGGCAGCCAGTTCATGGCGCACCCGCCGATCCAAGAGTACGAGGTGGTGGCTACCGATCCCGGTCATCCGCTGGTGGAGGGCATACCCGCTTTCACTGTGGATGACGAGTTGTACCTGAGCAAGTTTCACGGGGAATACCAGACGTTGCTGCATACCCACTGGTCCGACCCCGTCGCCAACTTCGTCAAGGATGACTGGATGAAAAACAGTGACGTACAGCCGGTATTTTATTTACACCCCTATGGCGAGGGGACGGTGTTATACCTGACACTGGGCCACTGCCGCGGTAAGTACGACATGCAACCCCTGATAGAGGAATATCCGGTGCCGGAAGAAGGCGCCTGGAAGACCGATGAATTCTATGAACTATTGCGCCGCGGTATCCGCTGGGCTATGCCGTCCTCGCAGTAGACGACCCGGAACCGGACCATGGATTTAAATTTTTCTGAAGATGAGCTGCAATTCCAACAGGAGGTAAAGCAGTTCCTTGCGCAAAACTTGCCTCCACATATTGTTGAGGCCACAGCCAATAACGCCAGTGTATTTGTAGAGAAAGACCTGGCACTGGAGTGGCAGGCCATCCTGGAAAGCAAGGGCTGGGCCGTGCCTCAATGGCCGGTAGAGCACGGCGGTACCGACTGGTCGCCGGCGCAGAAATACCTGTTCAGCAAAGAGTGCTACCTGGCAGGGGCCCCGATGTTAATTCCCCTGGGACTGTTGATGCTGGCACCGGTCATCATGGCCTTTGGCAGCGAACAGCAAAAGCAGCAATACCTGCCCAGGATCCTCTCGGGGGAGCAGTACTGGTGCCAGGGCTATTCCGAGCCCGGTGCCGGCTCCGACCTGGCCGGCCTGAAGCTCAAGGCGGAAGCGGATGGCGAGGATTACATTGTCAATGGCTCCAAGATGTGGACTACCCACGCCCACCTGGCTGACCATATTTTCTGCCTGGTGCGCACCGATAATAGCGGCCGGCCACAACAGGGTATCAGCTTCCTGTTAATCGCCATGGACACCCCCGGGGTGAAGGTGGAGCCCATTATCACCATGGCCGGCGACCACGAGGTTAACCAGGTTTTTTTTACCGATGTGCGGGTTCCCATGAGCAACCGTATCGGCGAGGAAAACAAGGGCTGGAGCTACGCCAAGTACCTGCTGGAATTCGAACGCGGCGGCGGCTTCAGCGCACCGCGTATAAGCCACGAACTGGATGGCCTGCGACACCTGATCAGCCAGGGGCGGCAGCAGGACCCGGAGTTCGACGCCCGCGGCGAGATCGAACGCAGGGTGGCGCGTATTGAGATCGACCTCAAGGCACTGGAAATAACCGAATTGCGCATCCTCTCTTCGGTGAGCGGTGGTGGCAACCCCGGGCCGGAGTCATCGATCCTGAAACTCAACACCACGCGCCTGGAGCAGGAAATCAACGAGCTGTCAGTCGACGTGCTGGGCTACCGGGGCTTCGCCATGGATCCCGTGGCAGACGGCAGCCCGTACCGTCCTGATTTCACCAGCTCCGTAGTACCGCGCTACCTGAATAACCGGGCCGCTTCGATTTTTGGCGGCTCCCAGGAAGTACAGCGCAATATCATCGCCAAGATGGTACTTGGGCTTTAAGCCCGCAGGCCTATTGAAACGGGAGCCCCGGCCATGCAGCGAACAGAACTGGTAGCAGAAATAAAAGCATTGATGGCGCTGGTGGAGAACAAAACTACCGACCTGGCCGACAGCGTAATGGAAATCGACGTCAGGGAATACCACGATGCAGAGCAATTTGAGCGCGAAAAAATAGAGCTGTTTCGCAACTACCCCCAGTTCGTGGGCCCCAGTTGCATGATCCCGGAGCCCGGGGATTACTTCGCCTTCGATGACACCGGCATTCCTATCCTGATAGTACGTAACCAGGAGCGCGAACTGAAAGCCTTCGTCAATATCTGTTCACACCGCGGGGCGCCGCTTAACGAGTGCGCCAGCGGCAAGGCGAAGAACGGGCGTTTGTTTTCCTGCCCCTACCATGGCTGGACCTATGACCTGGAAGGCAAGCTGGTGGGCGTACCCTTTGGTAAACAGGGCTTCGATACTATTGATCGCGCCACCCTGGGGCTGAAGCCGCTGCAGGTGGAGGAAAAATACGGCATGATTTTTGTCATGCCCAACCCCGAAAAGCGCTTCGATATCGACCAGGTCCTGGGCGGTATTGGCGAGCGTCTATCGGGATTCGGTTTTACAGACCACTATTATCTCGGGGCCAAGCAGGTCCATACCGGCTTCAGTTGGAAGCTGAACATGGATACTTTCCACGAGTACTATCACTTTGAGTTCCTGCACCCTGACACTATTGGCCAGATGGCCTACAGTAACCTTGCCACCTACCATCAGTACGGTCGCAATCATTCAATGGGTTCGGCCACCCTGCAGATCAACGATCTGAAAGAAATTCCGGAGGATGAATGGAACCCCAGGGCTTACAGTTCCTACGTGAATTTTATTTTTCCCAACACGGTTATTTTTATCGTGGAGGACCACTTCCAGACCTGGCGCGTCTACCCCATCGCACCGGATCGCTCCGTGGTCTATCACAGCATGTTCCTGCCCCAGGAACCCGATAATGCGCAGCAACGCAAGGAATATGAAGATTATTTCCAGATGATCAACGATGTTGCCGTGGCCGAGGATTACACCCTGGTAGACAAGATCAACCGCGGCATCAACTGCGGCATCGAGCGCAAGGTGCTGATAGGTCGCAACGAACCCGGCGTACAGAACATGCACCGCCAGCTACACGACCTGCTGGGCAGCCACTGAGGCAGGGCCTCAAGCGGGTGAGCACGGGCTGAAGGGCTGCGCAGTGCCTCGAAAGCGGGCGGCATCTCGCCCAGGGATACCGAGTATTCAGTCGTTGCCCATGGCGAAGGCCATTTTGCGTTCATTGTAGCGTGTGATGGCCGCGGTCATGGCCTGCTCGTCGAACTCGCGCAGGCCACCCAGGACCATGTGCTTTTCGCCGCGACCCACCAACTGCCCGGCGGACATGAAATTGAACGCCATGCTGACATTGCCGCGTTTACCGTCGGTGGTGAGTTCATTATGATCGATCTCCAGGGAGGGATCCGCCATGCCCAGCGTATCCAGATCGATGACCATGCTCTGGTAGATCACCATGGGCCGATTTGGATTTATCATCAGGCCCTGCTCCGCCAACAGCGGCACCAGGATATGCGGAAAAGTATGGCCGGAGAACTCGACGTAGTTGCGCGTTAGTCCCTGGATAAGTGTCTCGTCCGTGGTGATGTCACCACTGCGATTGACGCTGAGGTAATGCTTACCCTGGATATCGTCGAGACTCAACTCGCCACTGGGCTCAGGCAGAACCAGTTCGATCCCCTCGAGCACCATGCCGGAAAATACGAATTCCATATGCCGGCTGAGGCCGTAACGTGCCAGGATAATGGCGAACAGCAGGTCTCCGGGAATACAAAAGCGCGAGGCGCCGGCGTCGTGCAGCGGGTTGAAATCATCCGCCACCTTTTTGGCAAAGTCGCTGCCCTGGTCACGGGTAAAGGAGATATTCCCGTTTTGCTCGCTGTAATACGAATCGATAAACATATGCAGTGGATGCCTTGAAATATTGGCGTTGGCGCCATTCTAACAGTAAAGCCAGTGCCCGGCGGTAACACACTGGTGCCGGCTGTTTACGCCTGGCAAGCGCGCAGGCTCAAACGGGATTAAAAGTGGTAGGTAAGCTCCGCCAGCACCGCCCAGGGATCATCATTCTCACCGACCACCCGGCCCAGTGTTGCCCCCTGGTTGGCGGTATCCACCGGGGCCTCACCGACATTGATCAGGGTGGCGTTCAAATCAACCGTGCGCTCTTCGGTCAGCTTATAGCTAACGCCCGCGCCCACTCCCCACATTTCGTCCAGGCGAATGGAGAAGCCGCGATCCTCATCATCCACCGCCTGGGAGACATACATGGCGCCAATTTTGTAAGTCAGGCGCTCGTTGGCCGGGAAGCCCATGCCCGCGGTGACAGCCCAGATATCGTTATAGATATCCGGGGTGTCGATATTGACGTCGTTGCCATTGAGTTCGAGATTACTGACAGAGAAGTCCGAAAACTTCATGAACATACCGTCGACGGTGAAGTACTTACCCGACTCAAATTCATGGTAGACCCCGGCCATTACCCGCTGCGGCAGGGTGTTGGTAATCTCGGTGTTGATGTTCTTGATACCCAATTCCTTCGCTACCTCGTCGAACACAGGGCCCAGATTGCGCAGCCGCACGTTGCCCTCCAGGTCCGCGTCTGAGTCGCTGGTCCAGGAAATGCCTGCCCGCGTGCGCTCGGTAAACTGGTAAAGCATGGACAGGGTGATATTGATACCGATGCCATCCAGGTCCGAGACGATCTTGCCATCGCGCTCGCCCAGGGGCTGCACAATTTTTACTTCGCTGGTTTCCGCGGTGTAGTTGAAACCCACCGCACCGCCAAAAGACAACTTGTCATTCCAGCGATAGGCGACCGCCGGGGTGAAGGCGATATAGACCAGTGAGAAGTCGACGGTTTCATAGCGCCCCGACCACTCGCTGCCGTAGTCCGAACCGAAACCACTGGGTATGGTCAGGGACGCCCCCGCATGCCAGCGATCGTCCAGCTGCCGCACATAATAGATGGACGGGATCACCATCGGGTCCTGGCCGTTATCCGGGTCACCGCCACCTACCGGAGTCTTGCTTTCATCCACATCGAAGCTGGAAAAAGAGCGCGCTACCATACCCTGTATGGTGATATTCGTACCTTTCAGCCGTGACATGCCCGCGGGAGCGGCAAAGGCGGACTCGGCTGAATCAGCCTCGGCGACTAAACCGGTCATTGCCGGGGAACCCGCCAGCAAGGCGGGAGCCGTAGTCAGGGAGAGCCCGCCCAGGACCAGGGATAGCAGGGTCTTTCTTGCGTGCATCATCTTCATTTAATCGAACCTGTAGAACATGCCAAAGGAAACGAGGCCCAGGTTGGCATCGTAAAAGTCAATATTACTGTCTTCGTCGGTATAAGCTGCGCTGGCGTTGGCAGTCCAACGCTTCAGGCCAAAAGGATTGCTGTAAAACACGGTTACCGAAGCGCCCAGGGATTCCATCTGCCGCTCGTCATCGTAAATCGGATTGATTTCATCCGACTCCACATCCTCATAGGACAGCTTGGTTACCAGACGCCAGCGGCCCAGGTCATACAGGTGCTTCAGGTGCAGGGCGAAGCCGTCTTCCGCCATGGCATCGCCATCCAATTGATAGTCGGTGTAGCCGATTCCCGGCACCAGTCGATGGCGCTCGTTGATCTGCCAGTCGTAGTGCAGGGTAAAACGGTCGACGTCACCGGTGCGACGCAACTGGCGCTGCTGCGCCCTGCTCAGGCCCAGGGATGACGATGTGCCACTCTCCTCGTCGTCGAGTTCAATTTCCTTGCCCACCCATTCAAACTCGAAAGGCGTAGACAGGATATCGTCCCAGCTTATCTTCACACCGGTACTGGTTCTCTCGGTATCACCGCGCCGCTGGTCTACCAGATAGGGGTCCTTCCAGACATCGGTGGCAAGTGGCGTGGTGGCCAGTGAGAAGTCCACCGTCCCGATATCGGGAATGGCCTGGCGGATGCCCAGGTGCGTTTCCAGCGTCGTCTCCAGGTCAAAATTCAGGTAGTCCGCAACCTGGTTACCCAGGTAAAACTGGGTGGCGCTGTCACCCAGGGTATAGGCCACCTCGAACTGTACGATAGGCATCACCAGGTCTTCGCTGCCCGCATCCTCATCCAGGCTGGATATCCTGTCATCACCCAGGTCCACGGAGCCCAGGGAAGCCAGCATATTGCTTTCTGAGCTACCCGCGCCTACCGCCAGATTGACATGGCCACTCCAACCGGAGGCCTCGGGAATGGCGGGCACCGCGTGCACAGCAGAAACGCAAAAGCCCAGCCCCAGGGCGATAGCTGCAGATAATCCTGGTTTACTCATCGACAATTTTGCCCCTGTTAATTTTAGTGTAATCAACTTACTTTCTAGCCACAGGCTAGAGGCGCAAAAAACCCCAGTCAATGTGCGGTTGTACTATTACCGTTAATCCCGCCCACCGCTCCAGCCAGCAGAAAGACCGCGGTAAACCAGCGGCTCGCGCTGAAAAAGCTCCCCGTCTACGCTCCGGAACAAGCGCAATTCAGGACCAGCTGCGAGGCTCCCAATGCAGCAAAGGGCGACCCGGTATCCCGGCCGCGGCTCCATCAGACAGTAGTGCATGCCGGCTGGGCCGGGTCGGGCTCTATCACGAATGCCAACGGCCGATCCGGAAACCCGAGTTTCGAAGTTGAAGTCGGTGCTATCGAGTTCCGGTGCC
>JARFQU010000061.1 GCA_029287595.1 Halioglobus sp.
CAGCAGTACATCGACCGCTACTTCGAGCGCTACCCGGGGGTGCAGGACTATATGGACCGCACCCGGGCCTTGGCCAAAGAGCAGGGTTACGTGGAAACCCTGTTCGGACGGCGCCTGTATCTCCCGGAAATCAACGCGCGCAACAAGATGCGGGTGCAGGCCGCGGAGCGCACCGCTATCAATGCTCCCATGCAGGGCAGTGCGGCGGATATCATCAAGCGCGCCATGCTGACGGTAGACGACTGGTCGCAGCGCGGCGAGGCAGACGCCCGCATGATCATGCAGGTGCACGATGAACTGGTATTTGAAGTCGCCGCCGGGGAGGTGGAAGAGGTCAGTGCCGAGGTCTGTCGCCTGATGTCCGCCGCCGCCGAGCTGGCGGTCCCGCTGCTGGTCGAGGCCGGGGTAGGGGATAATTGGGATGAGGCCCATTAGAGCTTGACTCGCGGGCCTCACAATTTACCCGGGGTCGGTTGAATTTCGCCCTTGTTCGCTATGCGGCGGCCCACCCGGGGTGAAAAATATTTAGAAACTTGTGAACTATTACCAAAAGCTCCGGTCATAAGTTCTGTAGCGCATGCTACATCCCTATTGCGGCCTGTCTCCATGGGCCGCACTGAGCAAGTCTCTAATCCCCAGAGACCTTATGTGGCCCGGTTGCCTTCCCCCTAGAGGCGGTCGGGCTTTTTTTATTCCCCTGGCACCTCTTCGGTATCGTCTTCGTAGACACTGATGTCTGTCAGCCAGGCGTTGAGCACCCGCTGTAGCTCCTCGTGACCACTGTGTTTCAGTGCGGAAAACAGCTGGACGCTGACCAGTTCCTCCTGGGCCTTGAGCTGCGAGCGTACCTTCAGCAGAGTGCTTTTGGCGGGCCCCTTTTTCAGTTTGTCCGCCTTGGTCAGCAGGATATGTACCGGCATGGACGCCTGCAGCGCCCAGCCCAGCATCTGCTGGTCAAAGGGCTGCAGCGGATGGCGTACATCCATCATCAATACCAGGCCGCGCAGTGACTCCCTGCGCTGCAGGTAATTCTCCAGCTGCCGGGTCCACTCCCGCTTGACCGCCTGGGGCACCTTGGCGAAACCATAGCCGGGCAGGTCTACCAGGCGCTGGCTTTCTGACAGCGCGAAGAAGTTGAGCAGCTGTGTGCGCCCCGGGGTCTTGGAAGTCTTTGCCAGCTTCTTGTTACCAGTCAAGCTATTGATTGCACTGGATTTTCCTGCGTTGGAACGGCCGGCGAACGCGACCTCCCAGCCCTCGTCCGGCGGACACTGGGACAGCTTGCTGGCACTGGTCATGAACTGGGCCGCGCGAAAGTTAGGTGCGGGGGGCTGCGGTTCTGCTGGTGTCTCGGACATTGCGAGTTAGTGCCTTTTTTGGTGTGGTCATCTCGTATATAATGCCACAGCTTTTTTCGCCTGTTATCAGAAGCTTGCGTGGCGGATGAAGGACCATAGTGAACTAGGGGTTTCTCATGAAAAAGATCTTAGCTGTCGTGATGATGGTTTCAGCGGCGGGCGCAATGGCTGCCCCCGACATGGATAAGTACGCCAAAAGCTGCCAGGTATGCCACGCCAATGGCGCCGCCAACGCACCCATAACCGGCGATGCTGCAGCTTGGGAGCCGCGCATGGCCAAGGGCATGGACGTGCTGGTGCAGTCAGTAAACACCGGGCTAAATGCCATGCCGCCAAAGGGCATGTGCTTCGATTGCACCGATGATGACTACAAGGCCCTGATTGAGTACATGGCAAAACCTGCACAGTAAGCGGGTTTCTCACCAACTATTAGTGGAATAAACATGAAGAAAGTAGCAATAGTGTTCAGCCTGGCGCTGGGCTGGGCGTCCTTTGGCACCATGGGCCAGGCGAATGCCGCAGGTGACGCCGCTGCCGGTAAGGACCAGACCGTGGTCTGCAGCGCCTGCCACGGCGCGGACGGCAACAGTGCCGCCGGGACCTTCCCCAAACTGGCGGGCCTGGGTGAGAAATACCTGACCAAGCAGTTGATGGATATCCGTGATGGCGCCCGCCCGATACCCACCATGGTGGGTCAACTGGACGGTAAATCCGACCAGGACCTGGCTGATATCGCGGCTTTCTATGATTCCCAAACCCGCTCCGGCGGTCAGACCGACCCGGCACTGCTGGCCCTGGGGGAGAAGGTGTATCGCGGTGGTGTGGCCGAGCGCAATGTCGCCGCCTGCACCGCCTGCCACTCGCCTACGGGCAAGGGTAATGCCCCCGCCGGCTTTCCCGCACTGGGTGGGCAGCACGCGGAGTATATTGCCGCACAGCTGCGCGCCTACCGCAAGGGATATGAGAATGCCGCAGGCCGCACTAACGACGGCGACTCGAAAATTATGCGCACCACCGCATTTGGCCTGAGTGATGGTGAAATCGAGGCAGTTTCCAGCTATATTTCCGGTCTGAAATAAGCCGTCGCCCGCGCGGAAAAGGTGGCTTTTCAGTCACCTTTTTTTATCGGCGGGAGAACCTCACGCCTACACAAGTGTCCTATTAGTTCAGCAAGTCTTTTTGGAGAAAAGCATGATCAAGCGCCTGTTGTTATCCCTGACCTTACTGGCTCCCCTCGCTCTGTGGGTGGCAGCCCCCGGCGCGGCAGCGCAGGAAGAATATGTCGAGGGCAAGGATTACGAGTTGATCACCCCCGCGGTGAGGACTGCCGACCCCGATAAAATCGAGGTAGCGGAGTTCTTCTGGTACGGGTGTGGCCACTGCTACACATTTGAGCCGGTACTCAGCCAATGGAAGAAAACCCTGCCGGAAGACGTCGAGTTCCAGGGCTCCCCCGCAATCTGGAATGCGAAAATGGAGATCCACGCCCGGGCCTTCTACACTGCCAAGTTATTGGGTGTTCTGGATACCCTGCACCCGGTCATATTCCAGGCGATGAATGTGGATCGTAAGCGCCTCTCCTCGGAAGAGGAAATCAAGGAGCTGTTCACCGCCAACGGTGTCGCAGCGGAAGACTTTGACAAGGCTTTCAACTCCTTCGGTGTCTCCAGCCAGGTGCGCCAGGCCAACTCCCGCGCCCGTGCCGCAAAGATTACCGGAACTCCCGCGCTGATGGTCAATGGCAAATATCACATCAGTACCCGCCAGGCCGGCAGCCAGGCCGGCATGCTGAAAGTCGCCGATTACCTGATCGCGAAAGAGCGTGCTGCAAAGGGTAGCTAGCGTCTGTTAGCGGGTCTTATTCCAGCCGCTGCTGGCGAGGCCGCGTTCAGATCGCCAGCCACTCCGGCACCGGCAGTCCTTTGTTTTCCAGGAACACCGGATTGAACAGCTTGCTCTGGTAGCGGTTGCCGTAGTCGCAGAGGACGGTCACGATGGTGTGGCCCGGACCCAGCTCCTGCGCCAGGCGCACCGCGCCGGCGATATTCACGCCTGCCGAGCCGCCCAGGCAAAGCCCCTCGTCCTGCAGCAGCGAAAAAATGATCGGCAGAGCTTCCTCGTCAGGGATAGAAAATGAGGAGTCCACCCTGGCCTGGGCAACGTTTTCCGTAATGTGATTAACGCCTATGCCTTCCATGATCGAGCTGCCTTCACTGGGTTCCAGCGTGCCGCTGTTGAAGTAGCTGTAAAGCGAGGCACCCGCCGGGTCCGCGATGCCTATCCTGATATCCGGGTTGCGCTCCTTCAGGGCGATAGAAACGCCCGCCAGGGTGCCGCCAGTGCCTACCGCACAGACAAAACCGTCCACCTTGCCGTCCGTTTGCTCCCAGATCTCGGCGCCCGTGGTGTCCCGGTGGATTGCCATGTTCGCCAGGTTGTCGAACTGGCGCGCCCAGATAGCGCCACGCTCTTCCTTGGCCGCATATTTCTGTGCCAGGCGTTCGGCGGTATGGATATAGTGCTTGGGGTCTTTGTAGGAGGTAGCGCCTACCAGGTGCAGGTCGGCACCCAGCAACTCCAGGGTGTCGATTTTCTCCTTGCTCTGGGTGATCGGCATGACCACGGTGCTGCGGTAGCCCAGGGCATTGGCCAGCAGGGTCAGGCCTATGCCGGTATTGCCGGCGGTGCCCTCCACGATGCGTCCCCCCGGCTGTATATCCCCGGCGGCCTCCGCTGCGCGGATGATGCCCAGGGCGGTACGGTCTTTGACTGAGCCCCCGGGGTTGAGGAATTCGGCCTTGCCCAGGATGGTACAACCGGTCTGCTCGGAAACGCGTTTCAGCAGCAGCAGGGGGGTGTTGCCAATCAACTGGGTGACATCAGCGGCGGTTTGCACGTGGTCTTCTCCGCAAAAATTTCTCGCTGAGTATGCCACAGCCGGACGGCCCGGTCAGGGATTGCTGAGATGGTAGAGGCGGTGAGAGCGCAACGCCAGTACCATGGCCAGTAAACTGATGATCAGCATTGCCCACAGCATGGGTAACGGCGTATCCGTCAGGAATATGCCTGACAGCGCGCTTGCCGCTGCAGACAGGGACATCTGGACGAAGCCAAGCAGAGCCGACGCGGTCCCGGCAATATGTGGGAAGGGGCGCAGGGCTATGGCCATGGCGTGGGGTAATACCAGGCCCAGGCCGGTAGAGTAGAACATCATCGGTAGCATCAGTGCCAGGACGCTGCGTGGCCAGATATAGGCGGCGCTGAGTATCAGTACGCAGGCGAACAGAGCGAGTGCTGAGCCCAGCAGCATCACCTGTTCCGAGTGGAAGCGGCCGGCAAGCCGGGCGCTGATGCCACTGCCGATCATGTATCCCGCTACCGCCGTGAGAAAGACCAGACCGAAATACTCCACCGGCACTCCCAACATCTCGATATACACAAAGCTGGAAGATGACAGGTAGGCGATCAGGCCCGCGTACACCAGGCCGCTGCCCACAGTGACCGACAGGTAAAATGGATCCATCACCAGCTCCCGGTAGTTGCGGGCGATAACCAGCGGGTGCAGGCTCTGTCGTTGGGGCAGTGATTCGGCCAGCAGCCGTTGAATCAACACGATCATCACCGCGCCATAGACTGCGAGAAACACAAAAATGCTGTTCCATGGCAACACCAGCAGCATAATTCCACCCAGCGTTGGCGCGACAGCGGGGGCGAGTGCCATTAGCATCGCGATGAGAGACAGGGCCCTGGCAGCGCGGGTCGGGCCAAACACGTCGCGGGTTACGGTGCGCGCCAGGGTCGGTCCCACACAGGCGCCAATACCCTGTAGCAGCCGGAACAGTAACAGTTGGTCGATGGTGGTGGACACTGCGCAGCCCAGGCAGCCGATCACGAATACGGCTGTACCCAATAACAGTATGGGTTTGCGCCCGTAACGGTCTGCCAATGGGCCGCAAACCAGGTGAAACACTGCGAAGCCGGTGAGGTAGGCACTCATCGTCAGGTGCATGCTGCTGATAGTCGTATCCAGCGCCACCATCATATTCGGCATGGCGGGAATGTACATGTCCACGCTGAGTGGGCCGAGAGCGACCATGGCTGCCAGCAACGCCAGTAGCCAGGGGGATTCGTGATGCAGGTATCGCCGGGACATGGGGCGGCGATGCTAGCCGATGGCCCGGCTTAAAGCAAAGGAAACCCTGTTGCGCGAGGCGCGCGCCTGCACGTTCCAGTGCGGAGGGAGGCTACTTCTCGAACTTCATTACTACCTTCCACCATAGTTTCGGGAACAGTGCGCGCCACAGATACAGCAGCTTTGCCTCGCCGGGGTAGATAATGTCCTTGTCCTTGCGCACGCCTTTTTCTATGGCATCTACGATTTTCTCGGGATTCGCCAGGCGGTCACCTTTTTTGGCCTCCAGGATACTGCCGGGGCTGTCGCCGGCCAGGGTCTGGTCCACCAGGGGGGTATTGACCGCGGGGGGGCAGACCAGGTGGGCGCGCACGCCGCTGTCACGAATCTCGTTCTGTAGCACTTCAACGTAGGCGTTTACTGCAGCCTTGGTGGCACAGTAGGCGCCCATTTTGGGTACCAGCGCGATGCCGGCGATGGAGCCGAAGGCGATGATGCGACCTGATCCGCGCTGCACCATGGCCGGCAGCACCGCCCGGATCATGTAGGTAGTGCCGAAATAGTTGATCCGGAACAGCTGTTCCATGCCCTCGTGGGTGTGCTCGCTCAGTGTGTGAGCTGGCATCAGGGCGGCGGCGTGGACCAGCAGGTCGATAGGCCCCAATTCGGTTGCTGCAGCGGCAACCTTTACATTCACGTCCTCAAGGCTTGAGATATCGCAATGGAATGGGGTGATATTTCCCGATTCGGCCGCCGTCTGCTGCAGGCCCTGCTCGTTGACGTCGAAGATAGCGACTTTCGCACCCTGGTCCGCCAGCCGGCGGGCGATAATCTGGCCCATGCCACTGGCTCCGCCCGTTACCAGTGCGACTTTACCTGCCATATCTATCATAGCTGCTCCCCATTGAACGCGATTTGCATGATGGGTCCATATTGCGTGGGCACGGCGGCAGCGTGAAGCCCCGAAACGGCCACCAACACTGACGGTTTATTATAGGTTGATCGTAGAGCTCCGGGATTGGACAGGCCGGGCACCTACCGAGGGCGCGGGTGGGAATTTTGTTCTAGCCAGCGGGTCCGGGCAAAAGCAGGCTTTTCAGTCGCTCCACGATATTCGC
>JARFQU010000010.1 GCA_029287595.1 Halioglobus sp.
CTGGCCGCGTATACTGCGCTTGTCCGCGTCATCCAGCTCGTCATCTGCGTTGGCAGCACCGATCGACTTCTTAATCAGTTTGCTTGCGGAAAAATCGCCCAGGGTCGCGATTTCATCATCAGTGATCACATTCTTGCCATAGCCATCGCGCTGCTGATACTGCATCACCAGCTTACCGGCGATGTTATCGGTGATGCCCGCATTCGCCAGGCCCTTGAAATTCGTCATACCGTGGTTGCCAGCTGATGCGCTGAGTCTATACTCCGGTTCCTGTGAAGGCTTGCTGGTGACGATGTTGACGGCACCCCCGTTGGTGTTCTTGCCGTACAGGGTACCCTGGGGCCCGCGCAGTATCTCGATACGCTCCAGGTCGAACAGGTCGAAACCCACACCACCGGTACGCCCTATGTAGACCTCGTCGAGAAAGACGCCCACCGCCTGGTCACTGGCCGCTGAATCCGAGCTATTACCGATGCCGCGGATATAGAGACGCGGCTCACCTACATTAAACTCGTTAAAGGTGACACCGGGCACCTTGAAGGCAATATCGTTCAGGTCAGATATCTTGCCGACGGTAACATCGTCTCCGCCGATCGCCGCGACAGATAGCGGCACATCCTGGATGCTCTGGGACCGCCTCTCGGCGGTCACCAGTACCTCTTCAATCACCTGCGCATGGGCGAGCCCCGAGAACATCACTGGCGCCATCAGCATGGCATGGAACAAGCGGTTTCTTTTGCAGTTAATCATTATTATTCCCTCGTTTTGATAAGTAGCGTTCCCCGGATGATCGGCGAACGGTGCGGTCTTCCTTCATACAGCTATAGTTTTTGTAATTATCGGGATCCTTGCCCACCTCCAGTTGCGCAACTAAGGGGTAGCTACAGATGGGCCTTGACCGGGTTTCTACCCCTGCTGCGTCCATCTGACGCGCCAACATATACTCCGGAGCGCGCCCGCCTTCAACCCATTGCTCCAGTTCCAGCAGAGGGTCAAACCGGTCCGGCGCATCCGCAGGTATCTCCCAACAGTGTCCCCAGCCGGGCACCATGAACAGACGAGCGTTTTCCTGCAATTGCTGCAGCCCACCAGCAGCATCGGCGGCCTTGTCGTAATAGTGTGTGATCGGCTCAGGAATGATCAGAGGGTCAGACCAGCCCTGGTAGATAAGCAGTTTGTTTCCCGCTTCACGCAAACCGGACAGGTCGGTATCCGTAGCATCGGTGAGGGCGGGAACGGCGGAGCGACTGATCCAATCCAGCATCTGGTCAGTTGGCAGACCCGCCGGGACATCCTTCTCGGACAGGTCCATGGCCAACATCTGTCGATACCCTGCCGAGGCCTGAACACCCCATGCTGGCTTACCCGGTGCGCCGAACAGCCAGCGATCGACATAATGTTCCGAGCCGAAGGCTACTGCGGGGTACACCACTTCGCCCTTGCCATTCTTCACGCCACCGTAGAGCGTGTTCAGCAATTGCGTTTCGGGTCCGCTCAGGCAGCTGTCCTCTGCCGGAGCACCTGCGTCACAAAGGGCTGCAGTAAAATCGACTCGGCATACGCGAGGGTCGGTAATGATCCCGTCGGCCTGGCCATCCAGTGCGTCACAACTGTCCATTACCACCCGCTGGATCAGCGGCACCCTGGACTGCGGGATGCGGGAATCCAGGCCGTTTTGATTGTTGAGTATGAGCCAGTTGCCCCACAGCCCGGCGATTCCGCTCAACTCGAAAATACTGCCGCCGGCCGCAATGCCATCAAATAACTCGGGGTAGCGCTGCGCCGCCTTCAGGCCAAGGCGCCCACCGTTGGAACAGCCGGAAAAATAACGGTAACTCGGTTCCCGCCCGTACAAGGAGGTAGCCAGTTCGGTGCCGGTGCCAGCCACCACTGGCAGTATTTTATGCGCCCACAGTTCCAGTGCTTCAGGATCGCTGGCCCAGTGTGTTTCCCAGCTTTTGGCCTCATGACCCCCGTCGTGACTGATCGCTGCATAGCCGCGCTTCAGCGCTTCGTTGATCGTGTTGGAATGCCCCGGCTTGTCCGGGATGAGGGCGCCGCAAAAGCCGCCGCACCCGGCCATCATGAAACGTCCACTCCACTGTTGGGGGAGGCGCATCTCAAAGCGGGTGCGGCCAGCTATGGTGCCCGTGACACGGCAGTAGGTCGGCAGGTCCCGGCTTTTCACCCAGGCGGGTGCCTCAGCAAATTTTACGCCTGCCGGCGCGGGCAGCGTCGCACAACTTCCCGGAAGACGTCCATCGAGACGCGCTTCAGCTGCCACGGTAAATTGCGTGCAAAACGCAGCCAGAGCACATCCGCAGGCAAATCTGAAAAATGCCGTGATGTCGATGCCAGAACCCGGCTTATCTCCATATTGCGCAAGGCGTGCGTGCCCGGGTATGAGCCCGCCGGGTAACAACAGCTTGCATAAACAGGTCCAGATGCGGGGCATGATAGGCAATCCTGGCGCGCATTTTATTATTGACTGGCGTAAAAATAACCCGTGGGGTATCTTTATGCAAGTATAGATATTGCAAGGTTCTGGCTGCCCGCCAGCATTTTCAGTCTATTATCTCATCGACGGGATGCCCAATACCCTGTTCGACAATGGAGGCCAGTTAATGAAGCTTAGCGTTGTAACCCCACTGTGGCAGGATCGTCCGGCGGCGGAGAATATGGAGGTCGCCCGCAATGCGGACCGCCTGGGCTACGACGAGCTCTGGATTGGCGAAATGGCGACCTACGACGCCTTTTCCTTCGCCACGGCCGCAGGTCTCAACACGCAGCAAATTGGACTGACCATTGGCCCCCTGTCAGTATCCGTGCGCACCCCCATGACCATGGCCATGGGGATAGCGTCAGTCGCCGACCTTACCGGACGAGCGGCCAGACTTGCCCTGGGTGCATCCAGTGTTGTGGTGGTCGAAGAGTGGCATGGCCGGGAACGCCTGCGCACCGCCACACACCTGAGCGAAAGCGCGCGTATCCTGCGCGGCCTGCTGGACGGGGAAAAAGTCAATTTTGACGGCGAGCTGGCCAGTTGCAGGGGCTATCGCCTACGCCTGGACGCCCCCGGCACACCACTGACCATAGCCGCCTTTACCCCGGCCGCCGTGCGGGTCGCTGCCCGCCATGCAGACCGCATGCTGCTCAACATGGTGACACCGCAAAGCCTGGCCATACTGCGCCAACAATTGGACGCAGCGGCCGCCGACGCCGGGCGACCGGCACCGACCCTGGCGGTCTGGCTGTGTTGCGGCATAGACCCGGGGCGGGAAACCCTGGACCAGTTACTGCGCGCAATAGTGGGCTATCTGGCAGCCCCGGGCTATGCTGACATGATCAGCGCCGCAGGCTTCGGCGATCTGGTCACATTCGCCCGCTCCCGCCCACATCCCCGGGAGCTGCTGGCAGCGATGCCTGATGAGCTGGTGTCGGCGATAGGACTGGTGGGGTCAAGGATGCAAATTGAGGAGCGCATGGCTCAGTACCGCGCTGCCGGCGCAGACGAAATATGCCTGGTGCCGGCCACAGCGGGGGACCCCGGAGGACTAAACTCCCTGAAAACCATGCGTACATTGGGAGACTAGACATGCACACTACACCGCAGGCGCGAATCGATGAGCTGACAGCTGCAGGCCTGTGGGGCGATGACACCCTGCACAGTCTGCTGGCGGCACAAGCTGCGTCCCACCCGGAACGGTTGGCGGTGGCAGACCAGCCCAACCGTGAAGAACTCACCGGAGAGCCGGCGCGCCGCCTGAGCTTCAGTGAACTGGATACGGCCAGCGACAAGCTGGCGTTGCAACTGTTGGCCAGGGGCATTGGTGCCGATTGCAGGGTCATGGCGCAACTGCCCAATATCAGCGAACTGGTGGTGTGCTATTACGCGATGAGCAAACTGGGTGCCATTATTTCCCCGGTGCCCGTGCAGTACGGCCGCCATGAACTGGCCAGCCTGGCCGGCGCATTGCAACCTGATGCCCTGATCAGCATCACGAACTTCCGCGGGCAAGCTCTGGCAGACGATGCGGCGCAGGCCCTGGGCGATGTAAAAATTCTCGCTTTTGGCCGCGAACTGTCATTGGATACCCTGCCCACAGATGAGGCTTCCCGGGCGCCGCTGGAGCGACACCAGGCAACCCACGGCGACGATGCCAACCGCATCATCACCGTGTGCTGGACCTCCGGCACCACCGGTACACCCAAGGGCGTGCCCCGCTCCCACAATATGTGGATGGCGACCGGGCGCACCTCCGCCAATGCCGGGGACTATCGGGAAGGCGAAATGCTACTGAACCCTTTCCCGCTGGTAAATATGGCCGCGGTGGGGGGCTTTTTGTATGCCGCCGCGATGCTGGGCTGTGGCCTGGTGCTGCACCACCCGCTGGACCCGGCGCTGTTCCTCGCCCAGATGCAGCAGGAAAAAATCAATTTCACCATCGCGCCGCCCGCCCTGCTCAACCAACTGGCCAAGAGTCCCGAGATGTGGCGGCAATTCGATTTCAGCGCACTGCGGGCGATCGGCTCCGGATCGGCACCACTGGCACCGGAAATGATTGCTACTTTCGAGCGCGACTACAACATACCCATCATCAATTACTACGGATCCAACGAAGGCATCAGCCTGTTCTCCACCCCAGACACCGCCACAGAACCCGAGGTACGCGCCTCCATGTTCCCGCGCTTTGGCGCGGCGGGCATGCCCTTCAGCGGCATCACCCATGACAGTGTGCGCTCCAAGGTCATCGACCCGGATAGTGGTGCCGACATTACGCAGCCCGGAAAGCCTGGAGAACTGTGCTTCGCCGGTGCCACAGTATTCGACGGCTACCTGGGCGATACCGGTGAAGACGTGTTCACCAGCGACGGCTATTTCCGCACCGGTGACCTGGTGGAAATCTGTGGCGAGCCGCCCAACTATTACCGCATCGTTGGCCGATGCAAGGACATCATCAACCGGGGCGGCATGAAAATCTCACCCAGCGAGATAGACACCCTGCTGGAAGGCTTCCCTGGATTGGCGGAAGCGGCGGTCTGCGCCTACGCTGACGACAAGCTGGGGGAGAAAATCTGCGCCTGCGTGGTGCCGCAACCTGGGCAGGAGGCGCCCTCGCTGGAGGCAATCTGCGACTACCTGCTGCAACGCGGTATCGCCAAATTCAAACTGCCCGAGCGCATTGCCATACTGCCGGCCCTGCCGCGCAACCCGATGAATAAAGTCGTGCGCAGTGCACTGCAGGACGCTGTCGCCTAACAGGAGAATCAGAATGAGCCGGAATATCTACATCCTGGGGGGCGCACAGAGCGACTTCTCCCGCAACTGGGCCCGGGAGGGACTGGAGATCTACGACATGTTCGCCGAGGCCTTGCACGCCGGCATTGCGGCCGCGGACATTGAACCGGCACAAATCGAGGTGGGCCACGTGGGCAACTTCGTGGGGGACCTGTTCACCGGGCAGGGTTTGCTGGGGGGCTTCTTCGGCCAGGTTTATCCCGAGCTGGCCTCATTGCCCACATCCCGCCATGAGGCGGCCTGCGCCTCGGGCTCCATTGCCATACTCTCGGCCATGCGCGATATCGAGGCGGGGCACTATGGGGTCGCCTGCGTGCTGGGCCTGGAACTGATGCGCAATGTCGATGGCAAGACCGGCGCCGAGCACCTCGGAGCCGCGCGCTGGCTGGGACACGAGGCCAACGCCGCCGACTTCCCCTGGCCCCACATGTTCGATCGCATCACCCGGGAATATGACCAGCGCTTCGGTATCAACAGCGACCACCTGAACAGCATTGCGCAGATCAATTTCGGCAACGCCAAACGCAACCCCAACGCCCAGACCCGGGGCTGGAATTTCCCGGACGGTTGTTTTTCTGACAACGACGAACTGAACCCGGTGATCGATGGGGCGGTGCGCAAAATGGACTGCGGGCAAATTACCGATGGTGCCGCCTGCGTGATCCTGGCAAGTGAAGCGGTCGCCAGGGCGCACGCTGCCAAGCAGGGCTTAACGCTGGCGGACATTCCGCGCATCAAGGGCTGGGGTCACCACTCTGCTCCCATCCTGCTGGAAACCAAACTACAGTTATCGAAAGACCAGCCACTGCTGTTCCCCCACGCCAAAGCCACCCTGGACGATGCCTGGCAACGGGCCGGTTTCTCTGCCATCACCGAGCTGGATGGCCTGGAGACCCACGACTGCTTCTCCGTAACCGAGTACATGGCGATTGATCACAGCGGGCTCACAGCACCCGGGGAGAGCTGGAAAGCGGTAGAGGAAGGTCGCATCACCCCGGATGGGGATTTTCCCATCAACCCCAGCGGTGGCCTGATCGGGTTGGGCCACCCGGTAGGCGCCACCGGCGTGCGCATGCTGCTGGACTGCGCCAAGCAGGTCAGCGGCCAGGCCGGTGACTATCAACTGCCCAGGGCGAGAAATATGGCCACTTTTAATGTCGGTGGCAGCACCACCACCTGTGCCAGCTTCGTGGTGGGCGTGGGATGATGAAAAATGCCTATATTTACGATGCTATTCGCAGCCCGCGCACCCGGGCCAAGGACAGCGGCGGCCTGCATGACCTGACACCCCAGGAAGTGCTGCGGCAGTTGTATGAAAGCCTGCGCCAGCGCACCGGCCTGGATCCCGCCACGGTGGGCGAGATTATCCTGGGCTGCGTTACCCAGCACGGGGAGCAGGCGGGCAATATTGCCAAGACTTCCGCACTGTATGCTGGCTGGCCCAGCCACATCGGTGGCATGACCGTAAGCCGTTTCTGTTCATCCGGGATTGACGCCATCGCGCTGGCGGCCCTTAAGATCGGCGCCGGACAGGAGCAGGCGATTATTGCCGGCGGCGTGGAAATGATGTCACGGGTGCCCATGCTCGCGGACAAAGCCAGGGCCTTTATCGACCCCGCCTTTGCCGCCCAGTGCCAGATGCTGATGATGGGCAGCGGCGCCGACCTGATCGCCTCGCTCAATGATGTCAGCCGCGAACAGGCCGACGCAGTGGCCCTGCAGAGCCAGCAGCGGGCGGGGCAGGCACAGGCGCAAGGCTATTTCACCTCCATAGTACCCATACACAACCCGGCAAAAGACATCACCGTTAGCGCAGACGAATGTATTCGCGACGATATCACCCCGCAGCAGCTGGCAGCGTTGCCCGCAGCCTTCGCCGACATCGGTGCCAACGGGGTAGACCAGGCACAACTGGCCAGCTACCCACAGCTGGGGCAGATCAGCCACATACACACCGCGGGCAACTCCCCGGCCATGTGTGACGGCGCGGCAGTGCTGCTGGTCGGTGACCAGGCACTGGGGCAATTGCTGGGACGCCAACCGCGCGCGCGCATCGTCGGCGCCGCGGCCGCCAGCGCCGACCCGCTGCAGGTACTGTCCGGCTGTATCAGCGCCACCGAGCGCCTGTTGCGGGAACAGCAACTCAACGCCGGTGACGTGGACCTGTTTGAACTGCATGAAGCTTTCGCCGCGACCACCCTAAAAGCGCAGCATGACCTGGGCATAAGCGCCGATAAACTCAACGTCAATGGCGGCGTCATCGCCCTGGGACACCCCATGGGCGCCACCGGCGCCATGATGGCCGGCACCCTGCTGGATGAACTGGAACGCCGCGGGCAGCGAGCAGGTATCGTCGCCGCCAGTGGTGCCGCGGGCAGCGGCAGTGCGCTGCTGCTGGAGCGCTGCTAGCCGACAGCCGCCCACGCCTGAAAATTATCACCCCGTCCTGCGGTCCGCTGCCCAGGTCTTGTCGTACAATGAACCATTCCACACACGATGACCCCGGGAACACACCATGGATGAAGGACCGCCACGGATACTGATCCTGTTTGCCCACCCTTCGATCGATCGCTCCGAGGTGAACGTGGAGCTGCTGGCCGCGTCCAGAGCCACACCCGGCGTGACTGTGGTGGACCTTTACGGCGAATACCCGCAACTGCAGATCGATATCGACAGGGAACAGCAGCGCCTGTTGGAGCATGACATCATTATTTTCATGTTCCCCCTGTACTGGTACTCCACCCCCTCGCTACTGAAGGAGTGGCAGGATCTGGTGCTGGAATACGGCTTCGCCTATGGCGAGGGCGGCACGGCACTGCAGGATAAGGTGCTACTGTGTTCACTTACCGCAGGCGGGGCCGAGACCGCCTATTGCTCCCAGGGCTCCAATCAGTTCACCCTGCGCGAACTGCTGCGACCCCTGGAGCAAACGGCAACTTTGTGCGGAATGCGTTTCCTGGCGCCTTTTGTCCTGTTCGGTTCTCGCAGTGCGCTGGAGGAGGGCCGCATCGACTGCCATGTGCGCGACTGGCGTCGGGTGTTGCAGGCATTGCATGAGGGATGCTTCGATCTGGCGCAGGCTGAGAAAGTCGACCATTTGAACGACCACCTCGATAGGCTGACACTGGAAAGCGCATGACCGAATTCCTCAGCAGCGCCTTCATCTACCTCGCGGCCGCCGTTATCGCGGTGCCAATTGCCAAACGCATAGGCCTGGGCTCAGTACTGGGATACCTTATTGCGGGGGTGTTGATTGGCCCGCTACTGGGGCTGGTGGGCAGGGAGACCCAGGATCTGCAGCACTTCGCCGAATTCGGCATCGTGATGATGCTGTTCCTGGTCGGCCTGGAACTGGAACCGCGCACCCTCTGGGCGATGCGCGGCAAGCTGCTGGGCATGGGCGGCCTGCAGGTGGGTCTGACCACCGCGCTGGTATGGGGCTGCGGCCTGTTGCTGGGATTCGACTGGCGCATAGCCTTGATCCTGGGGATGATCACTTCCATCTCATCGACCACCATCGTGCTGCAAACCTTTACCGAAATGGGTGTCAGCCATACCCCGGGCGGGCGCTCTGCTTTCTCTGTCCTGCTGTTCCAGGACATTATCGTGATCCCGATGCTGGCAATCATTCCGCTGCTGGCGCTGCCGGGTTTAAGCGCGTCAGGAAACGCGGCGGAAGCACGCTCTGCAACCCATAGTATGATCGCCGCACTGGATGGCTGGGCCTATGCCGGCGTCATCATTGGCTCCATCGCTTTCGTGATTCTCGGCGGCCACTTCCTCAGCCGCCCCCTGTTCCGCTTCATTGCCAACACCGGGCTGCGTGAAGCCTTTACCGCCGCCGCGCTAACCCTGGTGGTGGGTATCGCCAGCCTTATGTTGCTGGTGGGGCTGTCGCCGGCCCTGGGGGCGTTCCTGGCAGGGGTGGTATTGGCCACCAGTGAATTCCGCCATGAACTGGAAACCGATATCGAACCGTTCAAAGGCATCCTGGTCGGCCTGTTCTTTATTACCGTCGGCGCCGGGGTGCAATTTGAGGTACTGGCCGAGCAGCCGGGCTACATCCTCGCCCTGACGCTGGGAGCAATGACCATAAAAGCCCTGGTGCTGCTGCTATTGGCAAAATTGTTCCGGCTGGAACGCCTCGATGGTTGGCTGCTGCTGCTGAGCCTGCCGCAGATGAGTGCCTTCGGCTTTGTCCTGCTGGCCTATGCGGCGCAAAACAACGCCCTGCCTGCGGATATGGTCCCGCTGCTGTCCCTGGTTATCGCCCTGTCGATGTTCCTCACCCCATTGTGTTTCATTTTTTACGGCAAGGTGCTGGTGCCCTTTATACAGGGAGACAACAAGCAGGTCGAAGAAGACGAGATCGACACCAGCGCCCCGGTGATCATCGCCGGGATCGGGCGCTTCGGACAAATTGTCGATCGGCTGCTGCGCGCAAACCAGGTAAACACCGTGGTACTGGACCAGGAGCCGGGGCAAATCGACCTTATGCGCAAGGTCGGCATCCGCAGCTATTACGGAGATGCCACCCGCATTGACCTGTTGCGCACCGCGGGTATTGAGGGTGCATCATTGCTGGTGGTAGCCATTGACGAGGAAGACCAGGCGGTGGCATTGGTCGCCGAGGCACGTAAAAACTATCCCCGCCTGCCCATCCTGGCCCGGGCCCGCAGCCGGCCACACTTTTATCGCCTGTGCCAGGCCGGGGCGGATCACGCCATCATAGAAACCTACCACAGCGCCCTGGCGCTGGGCACTGAGGCGCTGAAGGCGCTGGGGGCTCATCCGTTCAAGGCGGAACAGCAGCGCCAGGCCTTTGACGCCGCGGAAAAGGAGTCCCGCAGTCGCCTGTACCGGATGTGGAGCCGGGGTACCGAGGGCGACCGTTTCAGCCAGGACTACCGCGCCCTGTTCATAGAACTGGAGGAGGCGCTGTCGGATATCATGCAGCGCGATCGCGCAGATGGGCACGACCGCTCGGAGCGCGGTTGGACCCCCCCGCCAAAGCGGCCCTGACCTGCACAGGGATTGTCCCGACTTTCTGCTTGCCAAGCGCCGAAAATAACCTATATTGCGTAGTGGTCAAATCTTAACAACCTCGAGACAAGGATAATCATTCATGTTTAAGTTACTTCGCAAACTGCGACCGGTTGCGGCGAATCACACCCCGCGAACGCCGCTGAGATCCGGCGCACTGGCGCTACTGACCCTGCTGTCTAGCGCAGCCTTTGCCGCCGACAAACCCAATATCCTGGTGATCTGGGGCGACGATGTCGGCCAGTCCAATATCAGCGCCTACACCATGGGCCTGATGGGCTACCAGACCCCCAATATCGACCGTATCGCCAATGAGGGCATGATCTTTACCGATTACTACGGTGAGCAAAGCTGCACCGCGGGTCGCTCCTCTTTCATCATGGGCCAATCGGTATTTCGTACCGGCCTGAGCAAAGTAGGCCTGCCCGGGGCGGAACTGGGCATGCAGGTCGAAGACCCCACCATCGCCGGGCTGCTGAAAAATCACGGTTATGCCACAGGCCAGTTCGGCAAGAATCACCTGGGCGACCGGGACGATATGCTGCCCACCAACCACGGTTTTGACGAGTTCTTCGGCAACCTCTATCACCTGAACGCGGAAGAGGAACCGGAGAACGAGGACTACCCCACCGACCCGGAATTCCGCAAAAAGTACGGCCCCCGCGGTGTGATCCGCTCCAGTGCCGACGGCAAGATCGAGGATACGGGTCCGCTGACCAAGAAGCGCATGGAAGTTGTGGATGATGAAACCTCCGCCGCAGCCATGAAATTTATTGAAAAAGCGGTGAAAGACGACAAGCCCTTCTTCGTCTGGTGGAGCGGCACTCGCATGCACTTCCGCACCCACGTGGCGCCCGAGACGATGGGCAGCTGCAAAAAGCAGTACCCGCGCGCGGACGAGTACACCTGCGGCATGATCGAGCACGACGCTCACATCGGCCTGTTCCTGAAGCAGCTGGATGACCTGGGCATTGCCGATAACACCATAGTGTTCTACTCCACCGATAACGGCCCCCATATGAACACCTGGCCGGATGCGGCGATGACCCCTTTCCGCGGAGAGAAAAACAGTAACTGGGAAGGCGGCTGGCGAGTGCCCTCCATGATACGCTGGCCTGGCAAAATCAAGGCAGGCGCCATATCCAATGAGATCATGCACCACATGGACTGGCTGCCCACCTTCCTGGCCGCTGCCGGCGAGCCTGACGTAAAAGAAAAGCTGCTGAAGGGCCACCGCGCCATAGGTCGCAAATACCAGGTCCACCTGGACGGCTACAACTTCCTGCCCTTCCTGACCGGGGAAACCCAGGAAACGCCGCGGCGCGAGATCTTCTACTTTTCTGATGATGGTGATCTGACTGCCCTGCGCTACAACGACTGGAAACTGATCTTCATGGAGCAGCGTATACAGGGCACCCTGCAGGTCTGGTCCGAGCCTTTCATCCCGCTGCGTATACCGCTGATTTTCAACCTGCGCCGCGACCCCTACGAGCGTGCCACGATCACTTCCAACACCTACTACGACTGGATGATCGATCGCGCTTACCTGCTGGTACCGGCACAGGACTACGTTGGCCAGTTCCTCAGCACCTTCCAGAAATTCCCGCCGCGCCAGAAAGCGGCCAGTTT
>JARFQU010000059.1 GCA_029287595.1 Halioglobus sp.
GTTCCAGCTTGCCCAGCACGTGATGCAGGAAGTCCGGCTCGGTGTTCATCACCCTGATATCGCCGCGGGTGGCGGCAGCTGCGACCAGGAATGTGCCGGTTTCGATGCGGTCAGGGGGTACGCGATGACTGGCGCCATGCAATTGTTGCACACCCTCGATGGTTATGGTGCTGCTGCCCGCGCCTTCGATTGTTGCGCCCATGGCGATCAGTAATTTGGCCAGGTCACCGATTTCAGGTTCCAGGGCGCAGTTTTCCAGCACCGAGGTACCGTCGGCCAGCGCGGCGGCCATCATCAGGTTTTCGGTAGCGGTTACCGAGGGCACATCGAAGGCGAAGTGGGCGCCGCTCAGGCGATTGGCCTTGGCCTTGATATAGCCCGCCTCGATTTCCACCTCGGCACCCATGGCGCGCAATCCCGAGATGTGCTCATTGACCGGACGGGAGCCGATGGCGCAGCCACCTGGAAGAGACACATCGGCCTCGCCGAAGCGCGCCAGCAATGGGCCCAGCAGCAGTATGGAGCCGCGCATGGTCTTGACCAGCTCGTAGGGCGCGCGCACCGAGTGTACCTGGGCACTTTCGATTACCAGCGAGGTATCGTCGCGCTCCACGGTGCAGCCCAGTAACTGCATCAGTTTGAGAGCGGTATCGATATCCCGCACGCCGGGGATATTGCTCAGGTGCAGCGGTTCCGGACAGAGTAGCGCGGCGGCGATGATGGGCAGGGCGGCATTCTTGGCGCCGGCAATACTGACCTCACCGCGCAATGGTCCATTGCCGGTGATGATGATCTGGTCCATTAGCTGTCCTGTGAAACGGGTAGCAGTCCGGTGTCACGCAGGCCTGCATAGGCCGCGATGATAGTGTCGATCTGCTCACTGGAGTGGGCGGCGCTGACGCTGTTGCGCAGCAGGAAATTGGTAGAGGGAGAGGCGGGCGGTATCACCAGGTTGACGTAGACGCCGGCCTCCAGCAGGGCCTTCCAGCAGTCTATAGTCTGGGAGCGATCGACCATTTCCACTGCAACCACCGGGCTGGCGGTAGGGCCTACGGCCAGACCAAGGGATTTCAGGCCCTGGTACAGTCGGTTGGCGTTGTCCCACAGGCGGGTGCGCCGCTCCGGTTCCTGGCCGATGATGCGCAGCGCCTCGCGTGTCGAGGCGATGATTGAAGGCGACGAGGATGCGGTGAAGATATAGGCGCTGATACAGAAGCGAATGGCCTCAAGCTCGGCGTGACGGCTGACGCAGAAGCCGCCAATGGAGCCCAGGCTCTTGCTGAAGGTGCCCACGGTAAAGTCCACATCCGCTTCCACGCCGGCCGCCTGTGCCGCGCCGCGACCGGTGTCCCCCAGTGCGCCCATGGAGTGGGCCTCATCGAGCAACAGGTAGCCGCCGTACTCGCGTTTTATCGCGGCGATTTCCTGCAACGGCGCCACGTCCCCGAGCATCGAATAGATTCCCTCGGCAATAATCAGCGCCTGCCCGGCACGATCGCCCAGGCGACGCATGCGCTTGGCCAGATCCTCCGGGTTGCTGTGTTTGAAGCGAATGATTTCGGCACCGCTTTGTTTCACGCCGGAGTAGATACTGGCGTGACTGTCCGCGTCCATCAGAATGACGTCCCCCGGCCCGGCCAGGGTGGCACACATGCCCATGGTGGCCGCATATCCGGTAGAGAATACGATTGCGTGATCCAGTCCATAGAAGGCGGCGATTTCGCTTTCCAGGGCCTGGTGCTCGGCGAAGGAACCGTTGGCCAGTCGCGACCCGGTAGTGCCGGTGCCCCACTGCTGGGCGGCATCCTGCGCGGCCTTGATGCAGCGCGGGTCGTAGGACAGGCCGAGGTAGTTGTTGGTGCCGGCAAGGATGACCTGGCGACCCTCTACGATGCCTTCAGTGGCGGAGAGGATCTTCTCGGTAACTGCGCCGAAGGGCGTCACCTGGCGTTGTGCCAGTTCGGCCTGGAAATCGGCCATGTCTTGGAATTTGTCGAACAGCATGGGTTTGGCCTGCGCTCCGGTTTCGAGGACGGGGCCTCAGAGGTTAAGTTCCTTGACTTTGTGTGCCAGCTCACCAATGGTGTTGACGTCGGGCAGGATGTTCAATGGAATGGAAATATCGAAATGGTCCTCGATTTTCTCTATGTACTCCATGACCTCCAGGGAACTCAGGCCGATGTCTGCGACCAGGGCAGTATTCTCGTTCAGTGGAATGTTCTTCTTGTTCTGCGATTCCAGAGCGCTGCACAGGAAGTCCAGGTATTCTTGGTAATCGGTCATTTCATTGCTACCCTTGCGCCAATCAAGGTAGATGGCTGGATTCAAAGGCTGGAACTATACCCATGGAACAATGGTAATGCCAGTCATTTGGCTGATAGACGCTTACCGCGCGGGAGAGCGAGGGCAGGTGCGCGCCCTGGTCCAAGCCCTGGTCGATGATATGGCCTGGCCGGCTGAAACCCGCACTCTAAGTTACCGCAGTGAGCGCTTCCTGCCGCATCTGCTGGGTTGGGACAGCATCCGCGGCCTGACCCCAGAGGCGGCGGCGACCCTGCAGCCGCCGTGGCCGGATTTGCTTATCTCCTGTGGGGTGCGCAATGAGCCCGTATGCCGCTGGATTCGCGCACAATCCGGGGGGCGTACACGTTATGTCCATGTCGGCCGACCCTGGGCAGACCTGGCGACTTTTGACCTGGTGATCACCACACCGCAGTATCGCGTGCCACCGCGACCCAATGTGGTGAACAATCTGCTTACCCTGCACAGCGTGTCCGCGCAGCGCCTGGCCAGCGCCAGGAGCGAATGGCAGGGCGCTTTTGCCGACCTGCCGCAGCCCTGTTTCGCGGTTATCGCCGGCGGTAACAGTGGACCTTTTACCTTCGGCCCCAAAGCCGCCGGTCGATTGGGTAGGCAGGCTTCCCGCCTGGCCAGGGAGCACGGTGGCTCCCTGCTGGTCACCACCAGTTCGCGCACCAGTGCAGCGGCGTCAGCAGCCTTGTCGGCGGCGATTGATGTGCCCCACTACTTTTACGACTGGCAAGCCGGTGACGCCGAGAACCCTTATTTTGGCATACTGGCCTGGGCCGACCGGCTGATTGTTACGGGAGACAGTATTGCCATGCTGTCCGAGGCCTGCGCTACCGGCAAGCCGGTACAGATGTTCGATCTCGGTGGTATGCGTGGTGAGGCCTGCGACCCAGTCGATTTTCGACTGGGTGCGACGCTATACGTGGCGCTGATGCGCTGGTTGCCCCGCTCGCTCAGTCGCGATATCACGCTGGTGCACAGCCAGCTGCGCGACAGCGGGCGTGCGGTGTGGCTGGAAGAGGAATTTGCCGCGGTAGCGGTGCCTGCAGAAACGGATATGCAGCGGGCGGTCGCTGCGGTAAAGCGCTTATTTAATCAGGATTGACTGATCCTGCTCATTCAGCAATCGAGCGCCGCTGGCTTCCATCTGGTAGACATAATCCGCCGCCTGCACCATGGCGCGGTTGTGTGATATCGCCAGGATGGTCAGTTGCCCCTTGAGGTTTTCCATGGTTTGCCGCACGGCGGCCTCACTCTCCGGATCCAGGGCGCTGGTGGCCTCATCGAGAATCAGCAGCCGGGGCCGGTTGACCAGCGCGCGCGCGATGACGATGCGCTGGCGCTGCCCCCCCGACAGCTTGCCGCCGCGTTCGCCCACCACGGTTTCCGTGCCCTGTGCGAGTTGATTAACAAATTCCCAGGCGCCGGCGGCACGCAGGGCGCGCTCGGTATCCTGTTGTGTCAGCGACGGGTCACCCAGGGTTATGTTGTGGGCGATGGTGTCGTGTAGCAGCACCGTATCCTGAGGCACGTAGCCGATCATGCCGCGCCATTGCTTGATGTCCACCTCTTCCATGGGAGTGTCGTCCAGCCAGATGGCGCCCCGCTGCGGGCGCAACAGGGCGATCGTCAGGTCGATGATAGTGGTTTTGCCAGATCCGGAGGGTCCCACCAGGGTGGTGAGCGCCCCGGCCTCTATGTTCAGTGACAGATCGCGAAATACCGGGTGCTGGTCGTAGTCAAAGCCCACCTGGTCGAAGCGTATGCCGCGTTCGATGGTGGGTGTAGCACCGCCATCCATTGCCTCTTGCGCGTCGTTGGCCGCGGCGATGGAATCCCGTAGTGACCAGTAGGCACTCTCGCCCTGGGCCAGTTTCTGGTACTGCTTCTGTACTTTGCCGAAGAATGTAAAGGCCCTACCCAGTGCCACTACCAACACCATCACCATCGCCAGATCCATCTGGTATTTGCCGATCGCCGCGTAGACGCCCAGGCAGATGAACCCGGTGAACATCAGCTCCTGCCCCGAGTCCAGCAGGGCACCGCTGAGTACCTGGCGGCGCAGGGCCTTGTTCAGGCGGTTGGCATCGTGGGCCAGGACCTGGTCCGCGAGGTGTTCGCGGGACATGGCTTTCAGTGGTTTTACCGACTGTAGCGTATCCGTCAGGTTGGCCATCAGGGAGGTGAGCAGTTTCGTCTGACGCTTTCCGGCGCGCCGGGTGATACGGACCAGGAAGTGGGACAGGCCAATAACCAGGGTGCCCGCGACGATGGCGACCAGAGAAGCGCGCCAGGATAGTGCAAAGGCGATGCCGCCGTAAATCATTGCCTGGATCAGGAAGGTGATGGCGGTTGCCCCATTGACGAAGGAGGCTGACGAGCGCTGGGCCTCGGTGGCCAGCGCATTGGTCAGCTTGCCTATGGGCTGGTGCAGGAAGTACTCCCACTTGCTCAACAATACCGCGCGCAGCATTTCCAGGCGTAAATCGGTTGCTACCTGGGCTGCGGTATAGCCTACCTGACGCTGTGCCACCAACAGAAAAACACTCTTGAAAGCAACGCCCACGACAATGACCCACAACATGTTACCCAGGGTGGGCGCTATGCCTACGCTGGCAAACATGTCCAGTACATTGCGTTCAAAATCGCTTTGCTGGGGCACAGCAACGCCCGTCAGGGCACTGGCGGCATCCGTTCCCACCGCGATGTTGAGCAGCGGCAGCAGGGCGGATAAGCCAATACCCTCGGCGACACCGGAAAGCAGCAACGCGATCAGCATGATCGAGGTGCGACCCGGGTAGGCGCGAAAGAAACTGGCCATCAGGCGCATGTGGCTGGCGCTCCCCAGTAGTGAGTGGCAAGCGGCCGATTATGCCCAGTCTCGATGGTGATCACAATCGCATTACCAGTTCATGCGCTTGAGCAGGAACAGCGCGCAGGCGGTTACCAGGATGGCGGGGGTCACAGCCACCATAGGGATGCTTAATTGTAATAACTGCCCCATAGCGAAAATGATCTGGGCGCCGAGATAGAACAGGATGCCTACCACCGCGCCTATCGCCATGTTGATGCCGAAGCTGCGATCGCGACCCGCGCTGAGATTCGCACTGATGGGGGTGGCCAACAAAACCATCGCACCAACGGTGAGGGGCATCAGCAGCTTCTGCCAAAAAGAACTCAGGTGCTTGTCCGTGGGTTGCTGGTTTGATGCCAGATACTGGCTATAGCGATAGAGTACCGACAGCGCCATGCTATCGCGAGACGTGGTCAACGTCGGCAGCTCTTCGGCCGCCCATAGATTCGCTATTTCGAGCTCCCGGTGGCGGTAGGTCGCCAGTTTTCCCTCCACAAGTTTTTTTTCCCTTACGCGCTGAAATAGCCACTGCCTGTCTTTACTGACCTTGGCCGTGGCGGCGTGTAAGGCGCGCACAAGTTGCCCTTCCTCGTTGAACTCGAACAGGTCAATATCGCCGGGGATCCCGCCCTCCCGAAGCTGGCCCAAGTGGATGTATCTGAGATTTTCTGCAGACCATAAGCCGCCATCGGGTATCCTGGTATCGTTGCGGTAACGCAGTAGATGTCTCTCTCGCTCCGCTGATTGTTGCAGCTGCGGCGTAATATATTCCATGGCGGTCCACAGGCCGGCCATCAGCAGTACGGTGGGCAAAGCGATCGCGCTCAGTAGCCTGGATGGCGGAAAACCGGTGCAGCTGATGATGGTGAGTTCGTTAAAACGGTCCAGGTTGGCCAGCGCCACGATGCTGCCCAGCAGGGCGATGACCGGTGCCAGTTCAACCAGTTGCTGGGGCAGGGTAAGCAGCGTGTATCGGGCTACCGCAAGGGAATCGTAGTCAAAACGGGTGTGGCTCAATTCGCTGATGAAACTGATCAGGCCAAAGACCGAGCCCAGGACCAGCAGCACTATCAACCAGCCCCTGGCCAGGTTAAGGGCGATATAGCGTTGCAGTATCATCGGCGCTTCAGCCAGGGCTGACTGACCAGCACCACCAGCAGCATCGCCTCGATTACGTAGGCAGTCCACAGTCCCGGTAGGGCGCCTAGCTTCTCCTGTTCGATCCAGGTTCGCAATACACTGGTCATGCTGAATAGCGCGATGTAAACCCCCAGGGCGATGAAGAAATTACGCGAGCGGGATTCGCGTGGCGCTGAACGCGCCAGCGGCACGGCAATAAGTGCCAGTAATACCGTGGCCAGCGGCGTGGTGATGCGCCACTGGTATTCAGCTACGTCCTTGGGGTCTTGCGACATGGCCAGGTTGATGGTGGTTTCTGCCTTGCGTCTATAGCGCTCCTGGGCTTCCTCGTTGGGCAGTCGCACGGTCATCTGCTTGAATTCCAGGGTAATATCCTGGTTTCCGCGGTTGTCCAGCATGTAGTTGTAGCCGTTGTAGAATTCGGCCTGCATGGCCTGGCCGGGGTTGAGGGAGGGCAGGGCAGCCGACTCGGCTACGATTATCTCGGAGCGGCCGATGTCATTGTGATCTTTTTGCAGGAACACGCCCTGGTGCAGTCCCTGTTCCAGGTCTATTCCCTTGGCAATGAATATGTAATCGCTACCGCTCATGTTGACGAACTCGCCAGTAGCCATTTTCTTCAAATCGAATTTTGCCTCGGCCTGGGACTCCAGTGCGTAGCTGGTGCGAAAAGCCCAGGGGCGACCCTGTACAGAGATAAAGCCGGTGATCAGCGCCACGGCCAGCGCCAGTTTAAAAACGGCCTCGAGAATGCGCGCGCGACTCACACCGGCGGCATAAAAAGCATTCATTTCTGAGTCGCGATAGAGGCGGCCGATAGCCGCCAGCACAGAAAAAAACAGCGCCGAAGGCAGTAGTATCTCCAGGGTGATCAGGGTATTGAGCCCGATCAGCATGAACGCTGTCACCATATCCATTTGACCCTGGGCAGCAATTGACAGTTGCTTGGCAGCGGAAAAGCCGATGAAAATCATTACCAGCAGGCCCAGTCCGGTGGCAAAAGGACGCAGGATTTCCCAGCTCAGATGACGGTCAATGATCAATGGGGGTGTTGTTCCTGGCGTGGTTGAAAGGGATTGTGCATATTGTACATCAAGCGCTGGCGATCTGGTCATTTTGACCGGCTTGCCGCATAATCCCCGGTCTTTTGCAAGCCACTACACCCGCCCAAGAGTAAGCTTCTATGTTTAACCTGAGCGACGGCGTCAAGAAGGCGTTGATTCTCATCCCCACGCAACCGCTGCCCGCGAAAACGCGGGTATCGTTGCGGCGCAAGTACCTGGCCAACCTGGAAATGGCCAAGGCGCAACGTGCCAATTTCCTGATCATTGGCCACCCCAAGAGCGGCAATACCTGGCTCAAGGTTATGATTTCCCGCCTCTACCAGCTGCGCTATGACCTGCCCGAGTCAAAGCTGATCAACACTGACGAATTCGCGCGCAAAATACCGGAAATACCTCGCCTGGCGGCTACCAATGCTTACTACAGCTACGAGGGTGAGGTGGGCAAGCTACTCGCGGTCGGTGCGCCCGACAACCCCTTGCGCCATAAGCCGGTGCTGTTTCTGGCGCGCAACCCCATCGATATCGCCGTGTCCTGGTACCACCAGTTCACCAAGCGCCAGTCCCGCGCCAAGCAGGAGTTGATTAATCACTGGATTGAGAACCCCATCGATCGCAATACGGTGCAAATGTGGGATTTCGTTCGCTACTCAGATATCGGTCTGCCCAGCCTGATCGAGTACCAGAACACCTGGGTGCGCAACGTGCAGGAACTGGAGCAGGGCCTGTTGGTCAAGTACGAGGAACTGCGCACTGAACCGGTGCCCACCCTGCTCAAAATTACCCGGCTGATGGGTGAAGATTTCAGTGAGGAGGAGGTGCGCGCCGCCGTGGAGTGGGGTTCTTTCGATAACCTGCAGAAACTGGAGACCAGTGGTACCTTCAGCCAGGGCGGTATGAAGCTGGTCAATGCCAATGACCCCAGCACTTTCAAGGTGCGCCGCGGTAAAGTGGGCGGTTATCGCGATGACTTCGATCCACAGCAGGTCGCTGAACTGGAGGCCCTGGTGCGCGATAGTATCCTGCCGGAGCTGGGCTACTGCCAGGACGCCCCGGAGGCCTGACCATGGCGCCCCGCACCTGGGTCATACTCAGCGATAAGCGCGGCGATAACGGCCAGGTTGAAACCATCGTGGACGCCCTGCCGTGGCCGGTGGAGCACAAGTATGTGCATATGAAACCGGAGTTCGTACTGGGCAAGCCGCGCTATAGACCCTCACTGGATCATATCGATCTATCCCGGTCAGACCCCATTGAGGGCCCCTGGCCGGACCTGATACTCACCGTGGGGCGAAGGCCCTCGATGGTGGCATTGTGGATTCGCCAGCAGTCCGCTGGGCACACCAAAATCGTGCTGGTCGGCAAGCCCTCCGGGTACATGCTGGATTTCTCCCTGGTGGTAGCCAGCGCCGAAAACCAGATGCCCCCGATGCATAATTTCCTGCCCACCACGCTGCCGTTGATGCGGGTTGACCCCCAGGTGGTCGCCGCCGAGGCCGAGGCCTGGAAGGAGCGCTTTGCACCGCTGCAAAAACCGTTGATTGCCATGCTCATTGGCGGCGAAACCAATCCCTTCATTATGAATCGCAAGGTGGCGCAAGACCTGGTGTCCGCGGCACACTGGGTGGTTGGGGAGCTGGGCGGCACCCCCTACGTCACTACCAGCAGGCGCACTACGCAGGAGGTGGTGGAGGTGCTGCGCGCGCAGCTACCACCGGAGGCGGTGTTCTATGAGTGGAGCGCGGATGCCGATGAAAATCCCTATCGGGCGCTGCTGGGCAGTGCCGACGGCTTCATTGTTACCGCAGACAGCATCTCGATGATGGTGGAGGTCATTTACCTGCACAAGCCCCTGGCTATCTTCCCTTTGCCCGGTGGCTGGCTGGGGGGCATCGATCAGCTGCGACGCTCCCTGGCTCACTGGCTGTTCAATCCTCGCCAGGACTCTGCCTGGGACCGCTGGCGCCATCGCTGCGCGCGCGGGGTTTACTATCTGGATGTGTTCAAGGTGCTGTGCGCGACACGTGATTTTCGCGCCTTTCACCGCCTGCTGGTGGAGCAGGGGCTGGCGGTGTGGTCTGGTGAAGCCTTCAGGGAGGCGGATGTGACTCTGCCGGATGACGTGGGCGCTGTGGTGAAGCGTATAGAAACCCTGTTTTAAATTCCAGGACCTTGTTGCCCCGGCGGGTGTGTTCTCAGCGCATGCCCAGCACGTTTTTCATAAAATGTGTGCCAAACCGGCTGACCCTTTGCGCCGCTACGGCCAGGGGGCTCTGGTCGAGATAGTTCAATTGCACCATACGGCGTTCGCCCACAAACTGGGTGTGGCCGTGCCAGGAGTGATCGGTGCGACGAAATGCCAACAGGGTGCCGCCCAGCGGCGGTACCTGGGCCACATAATCCTCAATGTTGCTTTTGGAGCGCAACAGGCGCAACTGCCCGTCCTCGTGCTGCCAGTCCTCGTTGAAATACACCAGCACGGTAATCACCTTGCTTTTGTGATCGGTGTGGATATTGCCATCGGTGCGCTCACAATACTTGCGCACGGTGACGGTGCTGGGCAGCGAGGCCAGGTCCATGTCGAACTTCTCTCCCAGTGCCAGGGCAAAGTCCTGCCCCTGCATCTCCTCCATCAGCGCGGCAAATTGCGGACCGTACTGGAGGTTTTCCAGGGCGTGATTGGCAGCAGTGTCGATGGCAGGGTAGTCGTGGTTGACGGCGCGCAAGGTGTCGCCATCAAGAAACCCCGGAGCGACCAGAAAGTCGAAAGGATCGCTGTTCAGTTTGGCGTCGCGTATGGCGTTGAGATTGATGATAGACATGCGCGCATTCTAGTCCTCACGCGCTGGTCGGGCAAGCTGGACCCCACTGCAAAGATGTTAATAATGCGCCGATAAATACGTTAATAGTGCTGAGGATCAGGACTTGTCCCGTAGTGCGGGAGCGGGCGTTTTGCTGTATTATTTGCCGCCCTTTCCACCACACTTTCGAGGAACCTACGGCACATGGCCGACAAGGTACGCGTCGCATTCCGCCATCTCATCATGTTGCTTTGTTTCTGGTTGCCGGCAGATCGGCGCAAGAGCATTGAGCGCTGGTTGCGTGGGCGGGAAGAGTTTAAAAAACTGCAGCGCGCGGACTGGGTGCTGATGAGTTGGGGCAAATCCGGCAGGACCTGGCTGCGTGTCATGCTATCCCGCGCCTACCAGCTCAAGGGTAATCTGGATGCCAGCGAACTTTTGGACTTCGATAACCTGAAGAAGATGGATCCAGCGCTTCCCGCGGTGTTTTTCAGCCACAATAATTATCTGCGTGATTACACCGGAAACCGGGAATCCAAAACGCATTTCAGGGGCAAGCGTATTGTGCTTCTGGTACGCGACCCGCGGGATGTAGCCGTATCCCAGTTCTTCCAGTGGCAGTACCGCATGCGCCCGAACAAGAAGTTCATCAACGACTATCCTCCCCACGGGTCCGCCATCGATACCTGGGATTTTGTCCTTGATAAGGAAGCGGGGGTGCCTCGGATCGTGGATTACTTCAATGGCTGGGCGCGGGCAATCCCTGAATTGCGTGACGTGCTGGTAGTGCGCTACGAGGATATGCGGGCCGATCCCGGTGCGGTACTGGCGCGGATTATGGAGTTTACCGGCACGGCGGTCAGTGAAGGGCAGGTGCGCGAGGCGGTGGAGTTTGCCGCTTACGACAACATGAAAAAGATGGAGCAGGACAAGTTCTTCAAAGGCAGTGGCGCCAGGGTTAAACCCGGGGACAAGGATAACCCCCAGTCCTTCAAGGTGCGCAAGGCCAAGGTGGGCGGCTACCGCGACTATTTCACTGACGAGCAGTGCGAGCAGCTCGAGCAAATGGTTGCGCAACTGGATCCGGTGTTTGGCTACGGGGAGTCCTCGGCGTGAAGTTGGCGGTGCAGAATCTGCGACAGGCACTGCAAACGGCGCGCAAGAAAGTGTCCCGGCGCATCCTGCACTGGCGTATGCGCGGCGAGTCGGAGGCCGATATCCTGATAGCCGAGCGCAAGCTGCGCGGTGTGGAACAGTTTGATAAGTTGCAGAAGGCCGATATCGTGGTGGTGTCTTTCGGCAAGAGTGGCCGCACCTGGCTACGGGTGATGATTTCGCATTTGTTTCGGGTGATGTACAAACTTCCGGAAAACGCGATCCTGGGCTTTGACAACTTTCATAACCTGAACCGCGCCGTGCCAAAAATATTTTTCACCCACGATAACTATATCAAGGACTACACCGGCGACCACAGCAGCAAACAGCCCTTTTACAACAAGCGGGTGGTGCTGCTGGCGCGGGATCCTCGGGATGTCGCTGTATCGCAGTTTTTTCAGTGGAAATTCCGCATCAAGCCCACCAAGGTGGCGATCAATAACTACCCTCCCATGGGTACTGATATCAGTTTATTTGATTTCATTACCAGCGATAACGGCGGTAGCATGCACGCGGTCTGCGATTATCTCAACCTGTGGGCAGCGGAAGCGGACAAGGTGGAGAATTTTCACCTGTTACGCTACGAGGATCTGCGCTCGGATCCGCATGGGGAACTGCGGCGCTTACTGGACTTCATGCAGGTGGACGCCAGTGATGAGCATTTGAACGCTGCAGTTGAGTACTCCGCCTATGAAAATATGAAAAAGATGGAAAGCAAGCAGCAGTTCCGACTGGCGGGGGGACGCATGATGCCCCGTGACAAGAACAACCCCAACAGTTACAAGGTGCGCCGCGCCAAGGTCGGTGGCTACCGCGATTATTTTACCGATGAGGAAGTGGCGGCGATTGACGCACAGCTGGCGCAAACCCTGGACCCGATGTTCCAGTACCGGTAGCGTCCAACCATGCTGCCGGGCTCAGGCCGCCGCTACCAGCTCCAATGCATCCGTGCGTAAATGTCCCCGGGTGATTTCTTCGCGCAACTGGGCTTCGCTGATAGCGCCGTCTTGCAGTGCATCCCTGACCAGGCCGAAAAAGAATTTCTCCTGCGCCGGATCGGGGTGCGCGCCGTAAGTACCGGCAAATTTGTACTCTCCGAACAGGGCGCGCCTGGCCCGGCGCAGCCAGTGCCGGGGCGGGAATAGCTGGAAGGTGTCCGCGGGGCGGTAATCGATTTTCAGGCCGGTTTTCCAGGGTTGGGTCTTGCGCTTGGTATTGTGCAGTAACTTGGTCTTTTCCGTCAGTGTGTCAAAGTCGTTCCACTCATTCTCCAGCAGGCCTATGCTGGCCGGGTCTTCCAGCTTCAGGGAAACCCAGTCCATGTAATCGCGTTTCACTGGCTCGAACATCTCGGCGAAATCGTTTTCAAATTTCCAGTGCTGTAGCCTGGCGCAATCCAGCAGCATGACACTACTGGCGAAGGCTCCCTTGCGACCCTTGCGGCCTGACTTGGGTCGGCACATCAGCGCCGCGCCCTCCATGTCGCGGCTCAGCAGCTCCCAGATGTCACCGATGGCAAAGATATCGGGATCCATTACTACTGCGCGCCCCTGGTAGTTCATCAGCTGCGGAGGAGCGAAGCGTAGCGGGGTAAATGACTGCAAATCCTCGTTCAGCCAGGGGCGCATTTCACCATCCCGGCGATAGCGCTGTCCCTCGCGCTCGAGCATGCAGGGGTAATCTTTTACCTCAATGAAGCGCACGTCGAACTCATCCGCATGGCTGGAGTTTTTCTGCAGGGAGTAGCGGCTCACCAGTGCACCCAGCATTTGCTTGTGATTGGTGTGTATGAATACTGTGGGTTTCAAACTGTTTCTTCTCGCGGGATATTTGTGGGATAGTTTACCGTCGGTCGGGCTTTTCATAAATGGCTGGCTTTGGCAATTTTTGGAGCAAAAGCGGCAGTGGCTGAGGGGCAAATCACGGTCTGGTGTCTTCTGGGCAGGAAGGCCGGCGACAATACGCAGGTACTGGCCCTCGCGCAGGAGCTGGGTTTCGGGTATGTGGAGAAGCATATTCTGGCCCGCCCCTGGGAGCTGCTCACGCATATCCGCGACCGCGGCACTCTGGCGGGCATAAACCGCACCGCCTCCAGCCCGCTGCAGGCTCCATGGCCCGACCTGGTGCTGAGCGCGGGAAGGCGCAACGAGCCGGTGGCGCAATGGATCCGGCAGTGCTCGGGTGGTCACTCCCGATTGGTGCATATAGGACGCCCCTGGTCGGCGCTGGCCAGTTGGGACCTGATAGTAACCACGCCACAGTACTTTTTACCGCAGCGTTCGAATATCCACCACAACACCCTGCCTCTGCACCGCATGTCCAGTGAAGAGCTGTCTGCAGCCGGGGTCGCACTGCAGCCTCAGCTGCACGGCATGCCACGGCCATGGATTGCCGTATTGCTGGGTGGCGACAGCGGGCAGTTCGTATTTACCGCGAACAAGGGGGCCCGGCTGGGTCGACTGTGCAACGAACTTGCAGCGACGGCAGGTGGCTCCTTATTGCTGACCGACAGCCCGCGCACGCCACGTGTAGCCGGGGATGCGCTGCAGGCCCAGCTCACTGTGACCCACCGCTACCACCGTTGGGGTGCGTCGGGAGATAACCCTTACCGCGGTCTGTTGGCACTGGCCGATGCCTTCGTGGTTACCGGCGAATCCATGTCGATGTTGGGTGAGGCTTGCTCGATGCGCAAGCCGCTCTATATTTTTGATATGGGAGACGGGCAAATTCCCTGGTGGCGGCTGCCTCATGCCTATCGCTACAAGCCCTTGAGCCATCGGCTGGCTATGCGTTGTGGGCCACAGCGTATGCGCCGGGACGTCGGCAGGATGCAGGACGCGCTGGTTGATAATGGCAGTGCCAGTTGGCTGACAGAAGAGGTGGTTAAGACAGCGGCTGCGCTGCCGGTTGCGCGACAGAAGTCATCAACAGCAGTGGATGACCATACCCGGCGGGAGCTGGCGCGAACCGCGGCGGCGGTCAGGCAGCTTGTAATACCGCACTGAGCGGGTGAGCCGGTGCCGGGGGCAGGTCCGGGGTGCGCTGCAGGACCTCCAGGGCGTCGTGTCGCACGTGGTTCTGTGCCATTTCCTCGCGCAGGAATTCCTCTGTTATCTTGCCTTCTGCCAGGCACTCTTTGAGCAGGCCAAAGAAGAAGTTTTCCTGGTTCTGGTCTGGGTGCTGCTTGTAGTTACCCAGGAATGCGTACTCGCCAAACAGCTTGCGCCGGGCGATCATCACCCAGGCGGCCGGAGGAAAAAGCCGGAAGCGCTCCGCGGGCCGCCAGTCGGTGGGCAGGCCGGTTTTCCAGGGCTGGGTCTTGCGCCGGGTGGTGTGCAGCATACGTGTATCCAGGGTGAACTTGTCGAAGTCGTTCCACTCCGCTTCAAAGAAATCGATAGTGTCGCGGTCTTCTTCCTTGAGGCAGATCCAGGGCTGGTAGTCCTGGGTGAAATCGAACATGGCCTCGAACTTGGCTTCGGCGTCCCAGTGGGTTAATTTTTCGCAATCCAGCAACATCACGCTACTGGCCATGCAGCGGTCCACCAATCCCTTGGGGCCGGAGCGCATGCGGCACATGATGGCCTTACCCTTCATATCGCGATTCAACAGTTCCCAAACATCCGCAGCGGCGAAGATGTCGGGGTCTATCACCACGGCTCGTCCCTCGTAGCCCATCAGTTTCGGGGGCATAAAGCGAGTGGGGGTGAATGACTGCAGGTCGTCATTGAGCCACACGCGCTTAACGCCATCGCGCAGGTACTCCTGGCCCTCGCGGGCCGCGAAAAAGGGGTAATCCCGGCTGTCCATTATCTGCACGTCGAACTTGTCATTGTTGCTGGAATAGCGGCGCAGGGCGTGCTCGGCAACAATGGCGCCGGTGATTTGCTTGTGGTTGGTCTGGATGAATACGCAGGCTTTCATAGGAGTGCGAAATGGCTGTGATTTGGGTGGCAACTATAAATCAAAGCGCGGGTTATTGCCATTTACCGGGGGCCGCAATCAATGTGAATAATAGCTAATACTGCGCCCGGTAAACGTGGTGTAAACCACACCGCTGGCCTTGGCGATGCGGTATAGATTGTGCATGAAAAAGCCCCGGGAAAAAATTGAAAAAGGCAATAATAACAAAGAGATGAAGAATTTTGACAGCGCGGAGCCAAACAGCTTGAGACGCCGTGAGCGGTCTCCGTGGTAGCGCGCCATGCTGACCTGGGAGCAGCCATTCTTGAAGCCCCGCCGCAGCAATCCCCGGGCGGTGTAACGCTCCGTTTCATGGTTGCGATAGATGACCGAGGTTTCGGCGGATGCCAGGGTCGCGCCCAGGGCGTGAGCGCGAATAAAGAAATCCTTGTCTTCGCCGCCGCTGAAGCGAAACGCATGGCAGAAAACCGGTCCTGTAGCCGCCACCTCCTCCAGTATCGACTTGCCCACCAGCATGTTGCAGGTGGAGGCGCAGTCCGGCAACCCATAGCGGCCGCCTTTTTTCTCATGCTTGCTCTTGGTGGGCGAGCGGAAGATACCCGAATCTCTTGCCCACTGTGGCATCTGCGCATCCAGCACCCAGGTGCCGAACACCAGGTCTGCACCGGTTTCCGCCTGGCAATCGAGTAACTGTACCAGCCAGTCGGGTCGCGGCTGGTCATCGTCGTCGATAAAAGCAATCAGGTCTGCACCGCGCTGCAGCGCACACTCCACCGCGCGGTTGCGGGCATGGGTAATGCCTGCCCGGCGCTCTTCTGTATAGTGCAGGGCAATGGGCAGCCCCGGTGCCGCGCGGGTACAGATAGCCTGCGTTTTCGGGCTTGGGCTGTTGTCGATGATAATCAGCTCAACCAGCGAGGGATCGTATCCCCTCAGGTCGATGTCGCGCATATTGGACAGCAGTAGCGACAGGCCGTGAGAGCGGCTGTGGGTGCACACGCAAATGGCGATGCGTTTGTCGCTGGCGGGGATGGAAGTCATGCGTCCTGTTTACTTGAATATTCCGCGTCGGTACAGGTCCCAGTAGTAACCCCACATGTAGATAAGCGGCGCGCGCCTGACCTTATCGGGAATGTGGATTTCTTCGCCTGAGTGCCGCTCCAGTTTCCACGCGATATAGTCCAGCCCCCCTTCAAAAGTAAACAAGGCCTTTATCAGCCTCAATATTGACAGCACTTTACCCTGGCCCCGGCGCAGTGCCCAGGACCAGGCACCCCATCGCCGGCGCATAGTATTCATCTGGCTGCGATAATGCAATTCGCCATCGGCATCATGCACCGCAAAGTCGAAACTGAGCGAATCCGCGTGGGCGCGCGTCATGGCGCAATAAAAGTCTCTGGCCGCCGCGACCAGTTCGGCGGCGCGGCCATCGCGCTCGGTACGCAACTCTGTGGCGTAGCTCAGGTTCAGCGCCTGCTCCCACAGGGTGCACACGCTGCCGCTATCCGGCAGCGCCGGTGCAGCATTGTCCAGGAAAGTCCTGGCGGCGCGCAGCAGGGCGTTTTTGACATCCCTGCGGGCCTGTTGGTCACGGCAGTACAGCAGGCGGGTGGGCTGGGAGAAACGCCCCCATAGATACGATTGGAACCAGGCTTTGCTGCAGCCGCGCTGGAAGTCGCGCAGCGAGATCATGGTCACCTTGCTGCGCAGGGTGCGACCTTCCAGCGTGGTCTCCGCATAAAACACATTGGGTGGCAGCAGCCAGTTGGCGCCTGCCATAAAACTGTTGCCGTAGGCTGCCCTGTAGTTGTCGCAGATCAGGTAAAGGTCCAGTAATCCGTCATAGATATCGCCGCTGCGCAGGCAGGAACCGTACAACAGCGTGCAGCAAATGGCGTCATTGTGGCGCGCGCGCAACTGTTCCAGCAATTGCGCCAGGACGGGATCGCTGTCAACGCTGGGGCCGGCAATATCGGGATATTCGTTCACAAGCGCAGAAACTCCAGGCTCTTGCTGGCGCTGATCTGTACCGGGCCATCCGGCACCAGGATTTCACCGTCCAGGTTGAGTTTGCCCTCGAGTTCCAGGCAAATGCTGTCGGCATTATGGCTGTGATAGCCAGATGCGGGCACGGCGTTGCGGCTGGGTTTACCCCGCGCAATAGAAATGAAAGTGCGAGCAAAGCGAGTGCATTGCTGCTCTATCAAAGTCAGTCTCAGTTCTCCCGGGCCATTGCTCCAGAAGGGTCGCATACCAAACGCCAGGCGCCGCAAGGTGCTGACAGCCAGAATCAGCGCGTCCCTCTGTACGGGCTCTCCACTATCAAGCGATAGCCGGATGCTCACGTGTCGGTTGAATCGCGGATCATCGCGTAATACTCCCCATACCGTGCGTAGCGTGATCAGTGCGAGGCTGAAATCATCGCGCAGGCCCCTCGAGTGTACCTTGCTATGGGCATACTCGGTACCCTGGATTATGGCGCCAGCTCCCAGGAACATACCGAAGTGCGCCGGTTGCGCCGGGCTGATGACGACTCTGAGCAAGGCTCTGTGCGCGGTCTTGTTGCCGGTATTACGGGGGCCGTCGCACCAGTTACAGAGTTTCGCAGTGGCTTTGACCAGTGAACCGCGTATGCCAATGTCCCCGGCGTTCATGTTCGCAGTGCCGCCGGGCAGCAGCGCGATCATGGGCAGTCTGGGGAACAGTTGTGACTCCACCAGCTCACCAAGGATCGCTGAAGCGGTGCCGTCGCCGCCGTTGATGGCAAGTAGTGTGATATTTCGCCGGGCAAGTTCACGCAGCGCCGGTGCTATGTCCGCCGGGCTCGCGGTGACGATATGATGGATGGTGTCACACTGGGAGATGCGTGCGCGAATGCGCTCAAACTGTTGACGATTATGGCCGCTGCCTGGATTGCTGATCAGGCCAACGGGTCCGGGACGGTTATTCATGTGGTCGACTCGCGCAGCGTCGCTGACTTCAGGTTGATCCGGGTAGAGCCAATGCGGGGTGCGCTGCCGCGCAGCTGCAGCAGCAGCCCGGATTCAATATCAAACAGCAGTTCGATATCGCCGTTCAGCCCCAGCAGCCTGAAGTCGGCTTTGTCTCGCGCCTGTCCCAGCGCCGTGACCTCCAGCTTGATCACCCGGGCGTTGCGTGTGCCGTCAACCTGCCCGTTGCCCGCGAGTTGGTAATTCACTTCTACGGCGGTGTCCTGCCCGCGGGACAGGGTGACCTGGTAGAAATTGAGATCGGTATGGACTGCGACCTGTTGGGAGTTGGTCTGCGTGTCACTAAAGCGCTGCGCGATCAATAACAGGGCATAAGCGTCTGTAAGCACTTTGGCGCCCAGGTCGTCGGGGTAGGCGACTTCCCTGGTGCTTTGCAGCGGCCATAGCGCCGCGGCCTGTTCTGGATCCGGGCCCTGCTCGCGTCTTTCGCGCAGTATGTATTGCGGGCGGTAGTCGTATGTTTTCAAGCGCTGGTTTTTACCCCGACTGAGGCGGGAGCGGGCAACGACTTGGCCATTTTCTGCCAGCAGTCGCAGCTGTACCTCCTCGGAATTACTCACCACCGAGCTGTTGGCGTTGAGCAGCCATTGGCCCGGATGCTGCGGCGCCGCAACAAGCTCTATGCTGGATTTTGCGGTAGCCCACAGGGCACGCTGTTCAAATTCCAGTGTCTGCCATGCGGGAAGTTCGGCGCTGTCCGCCCTGGCAGGGCTGGTGACCGCCCCCAGTGTGAGCAGGGCGCAAATACACACGAGCTTGTGACACAGATATCTCATGATTTGATGCCATGGTAGCGAACTTGCTGCGGATCGTCACGACGCGCATAAGCGGCCATGGTCAGCCCGATACCCAGCCAGAAAAACAGCCATAATTCCTTGGGCTGCACCAGTAGTCGGTCATAATCCATGGCGATGCAGGTCATGGCATATAGGATCAGTGCCAGGTAAATTCGTTCCCCTCGCTGTTTGTTGAGTCGCCAGGCCCAGGTCGCTGCCACACCCAGAATGGCCAGTAGCAGGCTCAGGCCGATGATACCGCCGTCGCGCAGGCTGGCCAGGTAACCGTTGTGGGCGTGGTCGAAAACCTTATCGTAGGCGTTGACGTGAGGATCCAGCAGGTAGCCGTGACCAAACCACCAGTGTCCCTCCATATCCGCCAGTACCTGCTGCCATATTCCGGGGCGGAAGGAAAAGGCCTCTACCCGGTGCCACCACAATTTACTGTTGCTGGCTACCAGCGCCCAACTGATACCCGTAGTGACCAGCAGGACACCCATGGCGCGGTAGCCTATGAGTACCAGTAATCCCACGCTCACTGCCGCCAGCGCGGTGCGCGACTGGGTAAAGAGCACCAGGGCCACTAATACCATGGCCAGGCAGCCATACATCAGCTTGTTGTTGCGTCCCCTTTCGGTAAACAGATAGTACACACTCAGCAGCAGGAACAGGCCGTAGGCGCAGGCGGACTTGTTCTCGTGGTGCATAACGCCAAGGGTAATGATCCTGGAGCTGGGAAAGGGGTTCTGGCTGTACCATGCCACGATAGACACCAGCGCCGCGCCTGCGGCCAACCACAGCGATCGGTGGGCGAGGTGGTCCATGCGCTGTGCCTGTTCAGTCCACAGGTAGCCGCTGATAAAGCAGAAGCTGAGCACCGCGAGGCCGTAGCCCAGAGTCGCGAGGGCCTCCTGTGGCGTGAAATTACTGGTCCACAGCAGGGTGGCCATCATGTAGGCAACATAGGCCAGAACAAGCCATGCGAGCAGGTTGTTGCGGTAGAGCGCCAACTGCTCACGCCACAGCACCAGGACCGCCGGCAGCACCAGAATGTAGTACAGCTTGCGGTGCCCGCTCGCCATGGGCAGCAGGAAATAGCCGGCGATAAAGGTGGCGTAAAAGTACACCATCCCCCTGTCCAGCAGGAAGTGTCGAAATTTACCGATTTCCATTAATATCAATTACTTGCGAGCGTTATGCGAATGCCGTTAAAAATACCACACGATCTTGAGAATGCTCCGATCATCCTATACCCTTCGCCGTCTATTGACCCGCCCTGACCAGGGGATTCTACATGCACATGATCATGAAGCGGCTGACCAAGTGGTTAGTACGCGCCATTTCGGTATTTTTACCGGAAGAAAAGGCCCACGACCTGCAGCGCTGGCGCCGTGGGCGTGAAGAGTTCTGGAAGTATAAACACTGCCAGTACATCTTCGCCTCTTACGGCAAGAGTGGTCGTACCTGGGTGCGGGTGATGATTTCCCGTTACTACCAGCTGATGTACGACCTGCCTGACAATATCCTGATGGGTTTCGACAATTACACGCGGCTCAACCGGGACATTCCCAAAATCTTCTTCACCCACGACAACTACCTGCGCGGCTATACCGGCAACAGGGACAGCAAGAAGGACTTCTACCACAAGAAGACCGTGCTGCTGGTGCGTGACCCGCGAGACGTTGCCGTGTCCCAGTTTTTCCAGTGGAAATTCCGGATGCGTCCCGAGAAGAAATCCATGAATAACTATCCGGAACACGATGCGGATATCACCGTATACGACTTCGTCAAGCACGAGGGCCAGGGCCTGGGGCACATCATCGAGTTCATGAACAACTGGGCCAGGGAACTGGACAAGATAGAGAACCTTCTGGTGGTGCGCTACGAGGACCTGCGAGCGACACCTGAAAAGGAAATGGCGCGGGTTGTGGCTTTCCTGGGTATGGAGGTCAATGAGGATTACCTGAAGGACATGGCGGATTTCGCCTCGGTGGAAAACCTGCGCAAGAAGGAGCGGGAAAACTATTTCTGGCGCAGTGGCAGCCGGGTGCAGGCCAAGGATGTCAACGATCCCAATACCTACAAGGTGCGCAAGGCCAAGGTGGGCGGTTACCGGGACTACTTTGACGACGAGCAAGAAGCGGAATTGGCCGCCATGGTGGATTCAAAGCTGTTGCCGGTATTCGGTTACACCAGCGCGGAGCAGCGGGAGGTCAGCTGATGGACAAGTGCGTATTCGTCCACACTAATGAAAAACAGTGGCTTGGGGCCCTGGTGGCGGAGTACTCTTTTCGCCGTAATTCCCGCAACCCCGCTGCCTTCGACGTAAAGTTTATCCACACTCGCGATTACCCTTTCCTCGCGGCAAAAGAAGGCCAGAGCTTTCTGCGCGGCGGCACCCAGCGGGTTTGGCGTATGGACGATCTTCAGTCATTTACGCCGCTGCGATTCATGCCTCCCAAACTGATGAACTGGGAGGGTCGTGCGGTGGTAACCGATCCGGACGTATTCGCGGTGGGTGATGTCAATGAGTTGCTGGATCGCGATATGGCGGGCGCGGCAGTCATGGGCCGGCACCGCTCCGGCAAGTCGGAAAAAGGCTACCAGGTAGCCACCAGCGTTCTGTTAATGGACTGCGCGCGTCTGCGGCACTGGGACGTCGAGGCAGAATTCAACCAGTTGTTCAGCGGCGAGAAAGATTACAAGGAGTGGATGGTTCTGGCCTACGAAGACCCTGCAAACATCGGCTATCTTGAGAACTGCTGGAACGATTTCGACAATCTCGATGAAGAGACACGATTGATTCACAACACCAAGCGCAAGACCCAGCCCTGGAAAACCGGTTTGCCGGTCGACTACACGCCAGCCAACAAATTCAAGAACAAGCCACTTTTGGCATCATTGAATCGCCTGCGAGCAAAAGTGTTTGGTGAATACGGTCTGCTGGGTCATTACCAGGAACATCCGGACCGCCGGCAGGAGGAGTTATTCTTCGGCCTGTTGAAAGAATGTATCGCCAACGGCCATGTGAGCGAAGACCTGGTACGTGATGAGATCAGCAAAAATCACGTGCGCCACGACGCCTTTGAAGTGTTGGATCGTACCCCGGACCTGGACGCTAAAGCCGCATGAACTATATCGATATTGAAAAGCTGCGCAGCCTGAGCCTGGAGGATTTCCTGGCGATAAAGCCCTACCCCTACTTCAACACCGAGGGGGTGCTGACTGAGTCGGGTTTCCAGGATTTACTGCACAATATGCCGACCATGGATATGTTTGAACAGAAGTTCGGCGATGAGCGACGCGCCGGTCAGACCCCCCATGACCGTTACTCGCTGGAATACACCCCGGATATGACGGTGCCCGCTCCGTGGCAGGAGTTTATCGACGAACTGCGAGGAGACGCCTATCGCGGCGAAATCCAGCGGTTGCTGGGTGCGAAGAAAGTAGAATTCCGTTGTCACTGGCACTACACACCCACTGGCTGCGATGTGTCACCTCACTGCGATGCGCGGCGCGAGCATGGTTCACACCTGTTTTATTTCAACTGCGAAGAGGATTGGGATCCCGCCTGGGGCGGCTCGACACTGGTGCTGGATGATGGCGGTAGGCTGGATTACAACTCTGCCCCGCCGCTGGAGGACTTTGACGCGATTCACGAATGTGATTCTATCGGCAACTACAGCTCGCTGATGCTGCGCACCGACCATGCCTGGCACGCGGTGCGGCCGATCAACTGCCCCGAGGACCGCCTGCGCCGTGTTTTTATCGTGGTGGTGAACCCCGACAAGCTGTTCTGGAAGGTGCGTGACCGCCTTATCGGCAAGAATATCCAGCGTTTGTGACCAGCAACCTTCCCTGGGTGCGCGTTCCCTGCACCTGTGGCTGGGTCGCCGGGATACATCCGACAGTGCCGCTGACTTCCGGCGCGGCGTGCTGGCTCGCTACAGTGGATTAGAGCCCGGACAGTTGCGTTTCGCTACTGGTGTTCACGGCAAGCCAAGGCTGATCAATTCTCCCCGGCCAATCGAGTTCAATGTCAGCCACAGTGGAAACTGGCAGGTATGCGCGGTCACTCGCGATGTGCCGGTAGGCGTGGATATCGAGTACTGTGAGCCCCAGCGCGAGGTGTTGAAGCTGGCACGGCGGTTTTTCAGCGTCCCGGAGCACCAGGGCCTGCTGCGGGAGGAAGAGGCCCTGCGCGCACAGCGGTTTTATGACCTGTGGACACTCAAGGAGTCACGAGTCAAAGCACTGGGAACAGCGTTGGCACCGGAACTCGATAGCACCGACTTCAACTTCGAAACTCGGGTTTCCGGATCGGCCGTTGGCATTCGTGATAGAGCCCGACCCGGCCCAGCCGGCATGCACTACTGTCTGATGGAGCCGCGGCCGGGATACCGGGTCGC
>JARFQU010000069.1 GCA_029287595.1 Halioglobus sp.
GGTATAGGCGTCATCCGGCGTGGCGCGAACACCATTGGTGTAGGCGTCGGTGGAGTAACTGGTGTGAATATGCAGGTCGCCCCAGTAGAGGTTGCGCCGGGGATTGAACTCCGTGCTCTCTTTCTCGGGTGGCTGCACCGCAGTCGCAGGGTCAAAGCGCGGAAACAGTGAGGGGTCCTCGACAGGGCTGCAGGCAACAAGGCCTGCCCCAAGGACCCCGACAGCTATAAATCGTCTAGCGCGATATAGGCTTATGGGGCAGGTGATCAGGCGCCGGAACCAGCGGGCGGGTTTACCCCACACCGCGATCCGAACCTTGCCAGTACTGTGCCCTTACCGCTTTCTTATCGGGCTTACCCACCGGCGTCAGCGGGATGGCATCGACGAAATCCACAGACTTGGGTGCCTGCACCGAGCCCTTGGCCTCTTTCACCAGTGATTGCATGGCGTGCGCGAGATCCTCGCCGGCGGCAAAGCCGGGTTTGAGTACTACGACGGCTTTGACCGCCTCACCCCACTGCTCGTCCGGGACACCAATCACTACCACCTGGCCCACTGCCTCGTGGGTACCCAGCACATCCTCAACTTCACGCGGGAATACGTTAAAGCCGCCGGTGACGATCATGTCCTTGGTGCGGTCCACAATGTAGAGGAAGCCGTCCTCGTCCAGCTTGCCCACGTCACCGGTGTGCAGCCAGCCTCCGGCAAAAGCCTCGGCGGTTTGTTCGGGCATGTCCTTGTAGCCTTTCATGATCAGTGGGCCACGTACACAGATCTCCCCCGGCTCGCCCTCGGGCACCGGATTGCAGTCCGGATCCAGCAGGGCCAGGTGCAGCCATGGCGTGGGGCGGCCGCAGGAAGACAGGCGTTGTGGTTTGGAGGGGTCGTGATCTTTTTTGCTCATATTGGCGATCACCATCGGGCACTCCGATTGACCGAAGAACTGGTAGAAGACCTGGCCCCATTTGTTTATGCCCTCCTGCAGACGGGCGGGGCTCATGGGTGAAGCGCCGTAGAAAATGGTGGACATGCTCGACATGTCGGCAGTCGCTGAGCGCGGAGCATCCAGCAGGAAGTACAGCATCACTGGCACCAGCATGGTACAGGTGATTTTGTGCTGCTCCACCATGTCGAAGAAGCCGTCGGGACTGAAGCCCTGCATGACGTAGAAGGCGCCGCCTTTTTGCAGCACCGGGATAAAGAATGCTGCCGCCGCATGCGACAGGGGTGTGGCGATCAGCATGCGCAGTTCTTCCGGGAACTCCCATTCCGTCATCTGGATCTGGGTCATGTAGGCGGTGACGCGATAGGGGCTCATCACGCCCTTGGGCTTGCCCGTGGTGCCTCCGGTGAAGGTGATGGAGGCGATATCCTCCGGGTCCACTTCGGGTGCGACCAGCGGCTGGGGACTGAACGTGGCAGCCAGGGCCAGGTAATCCTCACCCACATTGGTGGGCCCGAAGGCCAGCAGGTTTTTCAGACCGGGTACCTTTTGCTGCAGTGCGGCGGCGAGGTCCTCGAACACTGAGGCGTCGTAGACCAGGGTGTCGATTTCTGCGGCCTCCAACACGTAGGCGTGATCGTCCAGTGAACCCAGCGGGTGCAGTGGGGTGCCGATACAGCCGGCTATCTGCATGGCGGCGATGTTGGACAGCACCTCCGGTCGGTTGGCGGAAATCACCGCGATCCTGCTGCCCTTGCCCAGGCCTTTGGATTGCAGCGCCTGCACCAGCTGGCTGGTGCTTTCACGCACGTCACGGTAACTGGCGACCTTGTCGCCCAGGAACAGACATGGCTCGTCGTTATAGCGATTGAGCCCCTCTATCAGCAGGTGGGGCATCAGTGGCGGGTGGTACAAAGCGTCAGTACTCATGGTGTCTCCGTTGGATTTGATTAAAGGTTGTCCAGTTGTAGGCCGCGGCGCAGCACCGCCATCATTTCTGCAGATTCTCTTTGGCTTACCTGGGCCGTAGCGAAAAGGCTGGAGCCGTGGAAAGTTCCAGGGAAACTGTGCAGTTCCGTGGCCACGCCCGCCTGCATCAGTCGCAGGGCATAGAGCACGCCCTCGTCGCGCAACGGGTCGAATTCCATGGTGCTGATATAGGCCGGCGGCAGGCCTGACAGGTTTTCGCAGCGAGCCGGGGCAGCGTGATGAGGCACGGTGTCGGCACCTCGCTGGTAGCCCTGGCCCAGGTAAAACTCCCAGCTCAATTCGGCGTTGGGCCGGTTCCACATGGGCGTGTCCACGAAGCCTTGCATGCTGGGGGTGTCCAGCCGGTCATCCAGTTCGGGAATGCCGAGGTACTGGAAGCACAGCGGCGGTCCCTGGCGGTCGCGGCTCAGCAGGGCAGTCGCTGCGGACAGCCCGCCTCCCGCGCTCTGGCCGAAAATACCCAAACGCTTGGCGTCGATGTGCAACTGCCCAGCGTTGTCGCTGATCCACTGCAGGGTGCTGTAGCAGTCTTCCAGGGCACCTGGGTAGGGCGTTTCCGGTGCGAGACGGTAATCGACTGAAACGACCACAATGCCCAGTTCGCGGCTCAGTGCCAGGCACATGCCGTGCTCGCTTTCCAGGTCGCCGATGACAAAGCCACCGCCGTGGATATACAGCAGACCCGGGCCCGCCTGTGCCAGGCCCTCCGGCGAGTAAATGCGTACCTTTACCTCAGGTGCCCCCTGGGGCCCGGGGATAGTTCTGTCTTCAACTGCCACACCGCTGCTGTCCACATCCGCATTGAGCATGGCTATCATCTCGGCAAAGCCGGCGCGGGAGGCTACCGGATCACTGATGTCCAGGGAAACATCGGGCAGAAAATCCAGCATAGCGGCCAGTTCGGGGTCGTAGTTGTAACTCATATTCAGTCTCCTGCAGGGTGGTTCAGTCTGCCCTTTTCAGCGGGCTGGGCAATGACGTCACGGGCCACATCCAGTGCTGCCTGGTCGTGAGTTTTGATCGGATATGACAGCATATCCTGTCCCTTTAGAATGTGTCACTTCGGGGTATAACATTGGATACTCCGGAGTCGATAATCCCAGCCGGGCTGAGTGGCCCCCGACCAGAGTGAGCATATTATGAAAATTGACAGTTCCCTGATGTTTGAACCGGTCAAGGTCAAGACCATGGCCCCGCAAATAGAAGCGGCGGGCTTTGATGGCGCCTACACCTTCGAGGGACAGAGTGATCCTTTTATCTCGATTGCCGCCGCGGCCATGACCACGCAAAAAATGGAGCTGATGACCTCCATTGCCGTGGCGTTTGCACGCAACCCCATGAGCCTGGCCTATTTGGGTAATGACCTGCAAAACCTGTCCAACGGCCGTTTTATTCTCGGCCTGGGCGCCCAGATAAAGCCCCATATCGAACGCCGTTTTTCCATGCCCTGGAGCAAGCCCGCGTCGCGTATGCGCGAAATGGTGCAGGCGATTCGCGCTATCTGGGATTGCTGGGAGAATGGCGAGAAGTTGAACTTTGAAGGTGAGTTCTACAACCACACGCTGATGACCCCCATGTTCGTGCCACCCACCAGTGAACACGGCATGCCTCCGATCTATATTGCCGGTGTTGGGCCGCTGATGACACAGGTGGCGGCGGAAGTGGGTGATGGCTATTTCCTGCATCCATTCAGTACCGGGAAGTCCCTTGATGAGTTATCACTCTCTTCCATCCAGCGCGGCCTGGACAAGGCGGGCAAGGCCCGGGAGGACTTTGTGGTCTCCGCCCAGGTGATTACCGCTACCGGTGTGGATGAGGAAACCATGCAGGCCTCCATCTTCGGTGCCCGCAGCCAGATCGGCTTCTACGCTTCCACACCGGCTTACCTGCCGGTGCTGCAATGCCACGGCTGGGAGGACGTGCACCTGGAAGCCAAGCGCCTGTCCAAAGAGGGCAAGTGGATGGAAATGGCTGAGCTGATCAATGACGATATTCTCAACACCATTGCCGTGGTTGGCACACCCAAAGAGGTGGGCGCGGGTATTGCCGCGCGCTTCAAGGGCAAGGTGGAGCGCGTGTCGCCGGTAGCCTACTCACCCGATGTAGAGCTGCTGGGAGAAATGTGCCGGGAGATTCGCGCGGCGCTGTGAGCTAAGCAGCTCGCGGCTCCGAATTTCGATCAGGCCAGTGGGGCCGGGTGGAAGCAGGTTTCTCAGTCGCTCCACGATATTCGCTTGGTGAAAAACCTGCTTCCACCCGGCCCATTGTTCGGGAAGCTGCGACCTCACGAATGAGCAACAACAAAGACCCTGTTCACCAATCTCTGCGATTTGGAAAGGGTGAGCACATACCGAGGGAGCGGGCGGGAAAGTGTTTCTCACCAAGCGAATATCGTGGAGCGACTGAGAAACACTTTCCTGTCCGGGACCGCTAAATTGAACAAAAGCCAGGGACCAGCTTGCGGTCTCACCCCCCCGCTAATGTGCGATGCACCAAAAAATAGCGCGACCGGAGTCAGTCAGCAGCCTCGGTAGTAGCCGTTTCCTTGATCAGGGTCTGCAGCTCACCGCTTTCGAACATCTCCGTCA
>JARFQU010000128.1 GCA_029287595.1 Halioglobus sp.
GTACTTTGATACCCAGTCAGTTGTGGTCGTGGGGGTGAAGATCAGCGGCTGAACGGTATCCGCCGGCTTCAGTATCTGGTCGATCAGAGCTGGCTCATGGGCCAGGCGGCGGCCCCAGTTGAAGGCTTCCTTGTTCCAGTCGATGGCCACGCCGTTGAGTTCGATGGCTTCCAGAATCGCCTCCTCACGAATGGGAATCAGGCCCCGCTGCCAGGCGAAGCCGGTCAGCATCAGGTTGGCGCCCAGGGAGTCGCCCAACAGTTTTACTGCCACTTGCGAGGCATTGAACATCTGGCGTCCTTCGGTGCTGGTGGTCTTTTCAAGGCGAGTGACCAGGGTATCGGCCGGGTAGGCCAGCTCGGTATCGCGGGTGAAATCACCGGTATAGTTTTTCTCCGTATTGATCACCGCTTTGGTGCGTGTGGGATCCAGGGAATCCAGTACCTTGTCACTGCCCGCCACCAGCATGTCACAGGCCAGGAAAGCGTCCGCCATACCGCTGTTGACGCGGGAGGCATGAATCTGGTCCTGGTCTTTGGCCAGCCTCACGTGGGTGACCACTGAGCCACCTTTTTGAGCGAAGCCCAGCTGATCGACAACGCATACGCCCATGTCCTCGATATGCGCTGCCATGCCCAGCAGTGCGCCAATGGTGACCACGCCAGTACCACCCACACCAGTTACCATCAGGCTGTAGCTGCCACTGTCCGGTAGTTGTGCGAAGACAGGCTGTGGAATCTCTTCCACGTTGGGCGAGAGTTTGTCTGAGCTCATGCCAGATGCCTTACGCACCTTGCCGCCGAGCACCGTAACAAAGCTGGGGCAAAAACCTTCCACGCAGGAATAGTCCTTGTTACAAGAGGACTGGTCGATTTTGCGCTTGCGCCCGAAATCGGTTTCCAGTGGCTGGATGGAGACGCAGTTCGACTGCACACCGCAATCGCCACAGCCCTCGCACACGCGGTCGTTGATGAAGTAGCGCTTGGCGGGGTCGGGGAACTTACCGCGCTTACGGCGGCGGCGTTTCTCCGAGGCGCAGGTCTGGTCATAGATCAGCACGGAAACGCCTTTTACTTCCCGCAGCTCGCGCTGTACAGCGTCCAGTTCCTTGCGATGATGTACAGTGGTGCCGTCAGCAAACGTCACACCGGAACGGTATTTTTCCGGCTCATCGGTGACTACGGCTATGCGCTGAATGCCTTCATTACGCACCTGGCGAGTCATCTGATCCACAGCAATGGAGCCGTCTATCGGTTGGCCACCGGTCATGGCGACTGCATCGTTGTAGAGGATCTTGTAGGTAATGTTGATGCCTGCCGCAACGGCTGCTCTGATGGCATGGGAGCCCGAGTGGAAGTAGGTGCCATCACCCAGGTTCTGGAATATATGATCGGTTTTTACGAACGGCGCCTGGCCGACCCAGGTGATACCTTCACCTCCCATCTGGCAGAAGGTATAGGTCTCGCGATCCATCCAGGTCACCATGTAGTGACAACCCACTCCGCCCAGTGCGCGGCTGCCATCGGGTATTTTGGTTGATGTATTGTGCGGGCAGCCGGAACAGAAATAGGGCGTACGCTGCATACTCAATGCTGGCAGTTGCGCAGCGCGCTCGATCCCTCCACCCAGGCGCTGGACCCGGGCCCGCATCAGCTCTGTATCGTGGAAATGTTTGATACGACTGGCGATGACCAGGGCAATTTCATCGGCGGTGATGGCTTTGGCGTTGTCCAGTAGCTTTGCACCGCATTCATCTTTGCGCCCAACAATGCGCGGGCGCTGATCGGCTGGCAGGTCGTAGCAGGCAGCGAGCATACCGGTTTCCAGCAAGTCGCGTTTTTCCTCTACTACGATGACCTCTTCAAGGCCCCTGGCGAATTCGGCGTAGGTCTCGGTATCGGCGGGGTAGGGCATACCTACTTTGAGTATGGTGATGCCCAGTTCGGCGGCCTGTTGTTCACTGATACCCAGGTCCACCAGCGCCTGGCGTACGTCCCGCCAGCTCTTGCCCATGGTCACAATGCCAATACGTGGGTTATCTGACGGGTGGCTGACATAATTGAGCTTGTTGGCTCGGGCGAAGGCCAATGCCGCGGGGAGTCGATAATTGCGTATGCGTGCTTCCTGGATGTACACAGAATCTTGCAGGAAGGCATTGACGCCTTCCGGCGGGAACTCGAATTCTGGAGTGACAATCTTCACTCGATTGATATCCGCGTCGATGGAGGCAGAGGTTTCAATGGTCTCCGGCAGCAACTTGTAACCAACCCAGGCGCCACAAAAACGTGACAGAGCGATGCCGTACAGGCCCATGTCCAGGACTTCCTGGATGTCCGCGGGATAGAGCACAGGCATAAACAGGTCTTCGAACAGCAGCTCCGAAGAATAGCCATTAATCGTCGACGTCATATTGTGATCATCACCGACAGCGATAAGCACGCCACCGTGTTTGGATGACCCATGCCAGTTACCCTGGCGCAGTGCGTCCATGGCCTGGTCCAGTCCGGGGCCCTTGCCATACCAGAATGAGTAGACGCCATCGTAGTTGCTGTCGTTGTAATAGTTGGTCTGCTGGGTGCCCCAGATAGAAGTCATAGCCAGGTGTTCATTGGTGCCCGGCCAGAAGTGTGTGTGGTGTTCCTTGAGTAGATCGTCGACGCGCCACAGTTCCTCGTCGATGGCGGTCATGGGTGAACCGCGGTAGCCTGAAACAAAGCCCGCAGTGTTCAGGCCGGCAGCTTCATCGCGCAGCCGCTGTACCATCATTAACCGAACCATGGCCTGGCTGCCACGCAGGTGAATTCGCCCCTCGTGCTGGGTAAATCGATCCCTGAGTGCCACCTTGTGCTTTGCCATGGGGTACAACCTTGCGCAGTATTTATGAACAGGAGCTAACCTTAGCAATGGCGGTTCCTTTAGTGATTATCAAAAGGGGCAAACGAGGGGCCACGTCTCGGCTGAGGCAGAGGTGGCCGCAGGATTGCCGCAATCGACACCGGTTTCGTCGGGTCTGCTGCTAACCTTGCTAAATCAATCGAATGGGAGTGTGGTCGATGGGACCTCTGGCGGGAGTCAAAGTGATCGAGATGGCGGGCCTCGGCCCGGTACCGTTGTGCGGCATGATGATGGCCGACATGGGGGCCGAGGTGTATCTTATCGAGCGCAAAACGGAGGCAAGCTCTGAGTCCACCCTGCACGTATCGAAGCGGGATATGATGAAGCGCGGTAAGCATATCATCGCCCTGGATCTCAAAGATCCTGCAGCCATAGAGCTACTATTGGCAATGGTCGCTAAAGCAGATGTCCTGATTGAAGGCTTCCGCCCCGGCGTGATGGAACGTCTGGGTCTGGGCCCTGAACCCTGCCTGCAGCGCAATCCGGCACTGGTCTACGGTCGACTGACCGGTTGGGGGCAGGAGGGCCCACTGGCTCAGGTGGCGGGTCACGATCCGAACTATATATCACTAACCGGTGTGCTTTATCACAGTGGTGACCCGGACAGTCCACCGCAGGCGCCGCCAACCTTGCTTGGTGACTGTGCCGGTGGTGCGGCCATGATGGCCTGGGGCATCAGCAGCGCGCTGCTCCCGGCGATGCGCGAAGGCAGAGGGCAGGTGGTGGATGCCGCCATCATTGACGGTATTTCCTATCTCGCCACCTTCGCTCGTAGCTTTTACCAGGCCGGCCATATCACCGACCAGCGCGGCGCGCATTGGATGGACGGCGCAGCGCCCTGGAATCGCAGTTATCGATGTGGCGACGGCGGATTTATTACCTTGTGTTCTGTAGAGGCACGGTTTTATAAAATCTTGCTGGAAAAGCTGGAGTTACAGGCGCATGCCCTGTTTGCCGACGGCAACCAGTGGGACAGGCCGCGTTGGGGGGAGCAAGCCGGGCACCTGCAGAAGTTGTTCAATGCCCAATCCAGACAGTACTGGTGCGACCTGCTCGAGGGCAGTGACGCTTGCTTTGCCCCGGTACTTTCCTATGGCGAAGTTCAGCAGCATCCGCATAATCTCGCGCGCGAAGCTTATATAGAAGTCGATGGCAGCTGGCATGCCCGTCCGGCGCCGAGGTTTAGTGAAACCAAACCGGAGCCCGCCTGGGAAGAGCGGCCACCCAAAGATGAAAAGACTGTCTTGCGAGAGATGGGTTTATCTGAAGACATGATTTCGGCTGTCGGTGTTTAGGTCGATTAGAGCAGAAATGGGTGCAATCGTGAGCTGGTATGTAGACGCTGATGGATTTCTACTTATGGGTATTCCCGGAAACAGTTAGTGAACTTTTCACCTCAGGACGATGAATGAGAAAGAAATGACAGTTCTTTTGCATGAATGAACATGGTTGCTCGCGGCCCATATTTATACATTACATTCGTCAAACAAAGCTTGGCCTGCAGGATTCAGGCTAATAATTTTAAAAAAACCGCATACATCATCAGCACCTGAGGACAGAATATGAAATACACCAATCGATTTACCAGGAACCTATTGGCGACTGCCGTGGCCGTGGCGTTGCCTGGCGCTGCGATGGCGCAGTTAGAGGAAGTGGTTGTCACCGCGACCAAGCGAGCCGAGAGCGTGCAGGATATTCCCATGTCTGTGCAGGCAGTATCCGGTGAGCGCCTGGATGCTATGGCTATCAGTGAACTGGGTGACCTGGCGACCACCATCCCCAACTTCTCCATCGGCGATGGTGTGACCACCAACCTGATTACCATGCGCGGCATGGGCTCCGGTGAAGATCGCAGCTTCGAACAATCGGTCAGCATGTTTGTGGACGGTGTTTATATGCCCCGCAGCCGACAAACCCGTACCCCGTTTTTTGATGCTGATCGGGTGGAAATCCTGCGCGGTCCCCAGGCGGT
>JARFQU010000132.1 GCA_029287595.1 Halioglobus sp.
CAATAGTGGGCCGCAGGCCGACCTGATCGGGGGGCTCGATCGGACTGCTATCCACCTGCGGCCGAGGCGGCATTCGGCGCTGCTCCTCCGCCGGCTGGCTTCCGGGTTCTACAAATATGATAGGCCAGAATACCACGCCCAGAGCTACCAGGATCAGCGCTCCAACCAATCGCTGCTTCAGGATGTCGTTCAAGTAGGCGCTCCCACCACATGCTTACGGCGATCCTTTTCCAGTGCCGGCAGCACCCCGGCCACGGTGTGGAATGAGCCGAAGATTACCAACCTGTCGCCACTACCCGTCAGGCTCTGGGCACGGCGCAAGGCCTGCTTGATATTTTTGCTGACGCTAATCATCGTCTGCCCCGCAGCCCGCAGTAAGTCCGCGACATCGGCTGCCCGGGCGGCCCGGGCATTACCCGGCTGATCAGCCAGAAACCAGGCATCGAACACCTCCGCGGCGGCGTTGACCATGGTCTTGATATCCTTATCCTTCATAACGGAAAAAAGGGCAATAGTTTTACCTTTACAGGGGGTTATAGCCATCTTCTCAAGTAATTTATCAACTGCCGCAGGGTTGTGCGCCACGTCCAGGATGTAGTCTACCCCGGCAACCTGGAGACTCTGCCGGCGCCCGGTAAGCCGCATGCCTGACAGGGCCTCCTGCAACTGCCCGGAGCCGACTTCCACACCCAGCAGCAGCGCTGCCTGTAAAGCGGCACCTGCGTTTTGTGGCAGCACGCCGGCTAAATCCGGCAGAGGAAGTTCGCTACTACCGCCGCCGGGCCGGGATAAGCGAGCTCGCACCACCGGGCCCGACTCATCTGCGTCGAACTCATGGCCCAAGCGCAGTACCGGGCCGGCCCCAATCTCTGCAACCCGCTGCAACAGTTCCCCGGGCGGGTCCCTGTCGGCGACAAGCACCGCAATGCCAGGACGCACAATACCGGCCTTTTCCAGGGCTATAGCGGCCCGGGTGTCGCCCAGCCAGTCCTGGTGGTCCAGGGCAATGCTGGTGATGATCGCTATCGTGGGGTCTATAATATTCACTGCGTCCAGGCGCCCGCCCAGCCCTACCTCGAGAATCATGACATCCACCTGCCACTCACGAAATAACCACAGTGCAGCCAGCGTCGTGTATTCAAAATAAGTCAGCGAGGTGTGTTCACGGGCCGCGTCGACCGCCTCGAAGGCAGCAATAATTTCCGCGTCAGCCGCCTCAGCGCCCGCCAGTCGAATGCGCTCATTGAAGCGCAGGAAATGCGGAGAAGTTAAGGATCCGGTTTTTTTTCCGTCGGCAACCAGCAGCGCTTCCAGCACCGCGACCGTGGAGCCCTTGCCGTTGGTGCCAGCCACCGTCACCACTGGCTGCTCCGGCCCCAGCAATTCCATGCGCCCTGCCACGGCAGACACGCGCTCCAGCCCGAGCTCTATTTCACTCGGATGCAGACTCTCCAGTCGCTGCAACCAATGCTCCAGTGTCGCCTTACTCATCCTTTGTCGCAGCGACTGCGCTTTCCTCCGGTGACGGTGGCACTTCCAGTGGCGGAGGCGCTTCATCTTCGGGCCCGAGCTGCTGATGAGTCAGCTTGCCCAACAACCCGGCTATAGTGCCGCGCATTTCCACACGGTGCACGATCATGTCGATGGCCCCGTGCTCCAGCAGAAATTCACTGCGTTGAAAGCCCTTGGGCAGCTTTTGCCTGATGGTCTGTTCGATAATATTAGGCCCGGCAAAGCCCGCCCGGGCATCGGGTTCGGCTATATTGATGTCGCCCAGCAATGCCAGGGACGCTGACACGCCGCCGTAGATGGGATCGGTCATCACTGACACATAGGGGACGCCCTGCAGTCTGAGGCGTTCGATAACAGCGCTGGTCTTGGCCATTTGCATCAGGGAGATCAGCGCTTCCTGCATACGCGCGCCGCCGGATGCGGAAAAACAAACCAGGGGTATGCCCTCTTCCAGGGCCAATTGCGCGGAGCGGGTGAATTTTTCACCCACCGCAAAACCCATGGAACCGCCGTGAAAATTGAACTCGAAAGCCAGGGCAACCACGGGCATGCCACGCAGGGTGCCGCGCATGGCGACCAGCGCATCTTTTTCACCGGTGGATTTCTGGGCGGCGGTCAGCCTGTCGCGGTAGCGCTTTTTATCTTTGAATTTGAGTCTGTCGACGGGTTCTATTTCGCTGAATATCTCTTCGCTGCCGGCCTCATCCAGGAAGATGGCCAGGCGGCGTCTCGCGCCGATGCGCATGTGATGATCACACTTGGGGCAGACATCGTTATTGCGTTCGACATCAGGCCGGTACAGCACCGCATCGCATTTGACGCACTTTTTCCACAGTCCTTCAGGTACGCTGGAGCGCTTGTCGCTCTCTTCCCTGCGAACCCCTGATGGCAGAATCTTGTCAATCCAGCTCATGCTACCCCCGACCCCGATTAAGGCCTCATTATAAACACCCAGGGGGGCATCTAGGAAGCAATGCTATCTATACCCTCGCGAATCTCTGCCACTAAATTTCCAGCCGCATCGATTGCGGCCTGCTGGCCGCCGCCATCGGCGATTGCCCTGGCGATACGGCTGACCAGGGCGCTGCCCACCACCACTCCGGCAGCGGTTGCCGCAATAGCTTTCGCAGATTCCGCATCCTTGATGCCGAAGCCCACGGCTACCGGCAATGCGGTGTGCTGCTGGATACCGGCGACACCCGTGCGCACCGCATCCAGGTCCAGGTGACCGGCCCCGGTTACACCCTTCAGGGACACGTAGTAAATAAAACCACTGGCCTGGGCCGCAATTCGCGCGACTCGCGCCTCCGGAGTGGTAGGCGCCACCAGGAAAATATTGTCCATGCCGACACGGTGTAACTCAGCATTCACCTGCCCCACTTCCTCGGGTGGCAGGTCGACTGCCAGCATGGCGTCGATACCGGCATCTGTCGCAGCATCAGCAAACGCTGCATAGCCCATATGTTCCACGGGGTTGGCGTAGCCCATCAACAGCACGGGTGTAGTGGCGTCATCGCGACGGAATTGCGCTACCAGAGCAATCGCATCGCGCAAGCTCGTACCGTGGGCCAGTGCGCGCTCATGCGCCAGCTGTATAACCGGCCCCTCTGACATCGGATCGGAAAACGGCACACCCAGCTCTATGATGTCCGCCCCGCTCTCCACCAGGCGGTGCATTAGCGGTACGGTGGCTTCCAGGGAGGGGTCTCCCGCTACCACGTAAGGTATCAACGCCTTGCGGCCCTGCTCTGCTAATTCCCGGAAACGTCCGGCGATGCGACTCACTCGGTATTACTCCCTAAAAATCTATGCCGTCGATCTGGGCAACGGTGTGAATGTCCTTGTCGCCTCTTCCTGAGAGGTTGACGATAATGCTTTGCTCCGGTGCCATAGTGGCCGCCAGTTTCTCGGCATAGGCCAGAGCGTGGCTGCTTTCCAGTGCGGGCATAATGCCTTCAATTCGCGTCAGGCTGTGGAATGCACGCAGTGCCTCGTCGTCATCGGCCACCACATACTGCACTCTGCCTACATCCTTAAGCCAGGAATGCTCCGGGCCGACACCGGGGTAATCCAGGCCGGCGGAAATAGAATGCGTATGCATGATCTGTCCATCGTCGTCCTGCATCAGGTAAGTGCGATTGCCATGCAATACCCCGGGGGTACCGGCGGTCAGTGGCGCCGCGTGCTGCGATGTGGCGACACCGTGCCCGCCGGCTTCCACACCGTACATGGCGACACTGGTGTCCTCCAGGAAAGGATGGAACAAACCGATGGCGTTGGAGCCTCCGCCCACGCATGCCACCAGTGCATCCGGCAGGCGACCGGCCTGCGCCAGCGACTGCGCCCGGGCCTCGCGACCTATGACACACTGAAAATCCCTAACCAGCATGGGATAGGGATGCGGTCCGGCTACGGTGCCTATGATGTAGAAAGTATCATCGACATTGGTGACCCAGTCCCGCATAGCTTCGTTCATGGCATCTTTCAGTGTGCGTGAACCCGAGGTCACCGGGATGACTTCAGCGCCCAGCAGCTTCATGCGATACACATTAAGCGCCTGGCGGTGAACATCTTCCTCGCCCATAAACACCTGGCATTCCAGACCCAGGCGCGCAGCGATAGTGGCCGTAGCGACCCCGTGCTGTCCCGCCCCTGTTTCTGCGATCACCCGCTTCTTACCCATGTGCTTGGCGAGCAGCGCCTGGCCAATACAGTTATTGATCTTGTGCGCGCCGGTGTGATTAAGATCTTCGCGCTTGAGGTAAATGCGCGCACCACCTACCTGGTCAGACCAGCGGCTTGCCTCGTATAAGGGAGAGGGCCTGCCTACATAATGCGCCAGGTCCTGGTCTATCTCGCGCTGAAACGCCGGATCGGCGGAGAGCTGGTGATAGAGGTCCTCCAGCTCCGTCAGTGCCGACATCAGGGTCTCGGCGACGAATTTCCCGCCGTACACCCCAAAGCGACCATCCTCATCTGGCACCGTCGAAAAAATGGTTTCCCTTACGTCAGTGGTCATTTCTTTACCCTTCCAATTCACGATCTGCGGCGCGTACGGCCGCTATAAAACTTCTGATTTTACCCGCATCCTTGACCCCGGGACTGGCTTCCACGCCACCGCTAACATCTACCGCCGCGGGGCGCACCACGTCAATGGCATTGGCCACGTTTTCGGCGTGCAGGCCTCCGGCCAGGATAATCTCAGCCGGTAACGATGCAGAGGCCAATTGCCAGTCAAAGGTCTTGCCGGTGCCCCCGGGCACTCCCTGCTGCCAGGCGTCGAGCAACAGGCCGCGAGCGGCGGAGAACTCCCGGCACGCTGCAGCGATATCCGTATCGGCCCTGACCCGCAGCGCCTTGATCCAGGGCCTGTCGAACTGCTGACAAAATGCCGCTGTCTCGTCCCCATGAAATTGCAGCACGTCTAGTGACACCTTGTGTAGAATACGCTCTATCTGGTCGGCAGGTTCATTCACAAACAGCCCCACGGTGGTAACAAAAGGGGGCAATACCGCGACAATCTCCGCGGCTTGCTGCGCTGTTACTGCCCGGGAACTGGCCGGGTAAAACACCAGGCCGATAGCATCCGCGCCACTGGACGCCGCTACCAGCGCGTCCTGCGCCCGGGCGATACCGCAAATTTTGATACGCGTTTGGCTCACTGGGGTGAATTACCGGCAAAAAAACAGGCGCGAATGATAGCAGATCGCTGGCGGCACTGTCTTTAAAACAAAGCCCGCAACTTTACCGCGAAGACAGCAGCAAAGGCCCGTGCGGGGTCTTCGGAAGGCCGAATGCCGGCGCGTACTCAACATCCACCAGGTACAGCCCGTGCGGCGCAGCGGTCTCTGCGGCGACGGTTCTATCCCTGCCGGCCAGCAGTTGCACCAACCAGCCCTCGGGCCTTCGCCCACTGCCCACAGCCATCAGCGAACCGGCTATATTACGCACCATATGGTGCACAAAGGCGTTGGCGGTAATGTCGATAACCACCAAGTCTCCCGCGCGCGAGACTGTCACCGCGCGCACATCGCGCATAGGCGATGTAGACTGGCAGGCGGCGGCACGAAAAGCACTGAAATCCTGCTCTCCCAGCAGACACTGGGCCTCACGGTGCATCAACTGTGTATCCAGCGGTTGGCGCTGCCAGGTGACCTGTCCTCCCAACAGCGCCGGGCGCACCGGAGTGTTGGCAATCACGTAGCGGTAGCGTCGCGCCTGAGCGGAAAAACGGGCGTGAAACTCCTCCGGCACCGCCATAGCCCAATGCAGTCTTACGTCATGGGGCAGGTTGCCGTTGCCACCCAGCACCCAGGCTTTGGCACTGCGCGTCACCGGGGCATCGAAGTGTACCACCTGGCAAAACCCGTGGACCCCGGTGTCGGTACGACCGGCGCAGTGCACCCTGACAGGCGTGGCCGCAACCACTGCCAGTGCAGCTTCAAGGGTCGTTTGAACTGTTTGTACATCGAGATGTGGTTGCGACTGCCAGCCGCTGTAGCGGCTGCCGTTATATTCGACCCGGCAGGCTATGCGGCCGCCCGCAGGCAGTGGGTCGGCCGAAAAGGGTGGGCTCTCAGCCAATGCGATCTAGCAGTTCGCTGGCCTCGGCTTTGAGTTCATCGGTGCCCTCTGCGAGCACTTCTTCGAGGATCTGGCGAGCACCATCGTCATCACCCATGTCCATGTAGGCCCGCGCGAGGTCGAGCTTGGTAGACAGACCACTGCTTTCTGCTGCAATCACCAGCTCCTCGTCATCCTCCTCCTGAGCCAACTCGCTCCCGGAAAAGTCAGCAGACAGGTCCAGGTCCTCGGGCGCCAACTCATCGACCTCCCCTTCCTCGATTTCCAGTCCGCTGAAATCAGCTTCCAGCGATGCATCGGAGTCTGCGAGTAAATCCAGGGGAGGAGCCTCTGCCTCCGGCTCTGGCTCCGGCGCAGTTTCTGGCTCTATAAAGCGCTTGGCTTCATCGACCGGCTGTTCCGCCCCGGTTCCAAGTTCAGCCAGCACCTCCTCGCCACGGGCCAGGCAGTCCGCATCGCCGATCGAGCGCAGTTCCCCGAGTTCTCGCTGGGCGGCGGCACGATCACCGGTTTCCGCATACAATTCCAGCAGCTTCAGGTGATAACCGGCATTGCCAGGCTCATTGGTGACCGCATTATTAAGCAGATCAATAGCCTGCGGGTAACGGCCATAAGCGATATAAATATCAGCCTCTGCCAACGCATCCCCGGTATCCACATCGGACGCGTACTCATCGTGTTTGCGCTCCCCGTAGCCGCGATTATCCGGGCGCTCATACTCGGGTTCCTCTACCGGCTGCTCAGCAACAGCCTCAGGCAGTTCCTCGGCGGGTGCGTCTACTTCCAGTGCCTGGTCTTTCAACTCCACATCGGCGAACACATCTTCCGCGGGCTTCACGGGGGCTGCCGTGGCCGTTCCCTGGTCCTCACCGCCACGACGGCGCACAAAGATAAAGCCAAGTACACCCAACACCAAGGCACCCAGCACATAGAGCAGGTAACTCATCATGCCACCGCCGCTTTCCTGCGGCACGGGCTTGGCGGCGGGGGCCGGAGCTGGCTTGGCAGGGACCACGGCAGCGACCGGCTCCTCAGCTACGACTTCAACGACCTCTTCCTCCACAACTTCCAGGTCGACCATGCCTTCATCTACGCCGTCCGCATCGCCAGGGGTCGCGTCCATTGCACCGTCGCCTTCAGCGGGTGCGATTTCGGCAACCAGGTCCTCGGCCATCTCGCCCTCTTCCTCGGGCATGGCTGCGCTATCAGGCCCGGTCTCGCCACCTTCAGCCTTGGCCAATGCCGCCTGTAAAGCTGCGATCTGTTCGTCTTTCAAGTTGACAATGCGGCTCAGTGTCTCGACCTGCTGCTCCATGGCGGCGAGCTTCGCCGAGGTGTCCGCTCCCTCGAGCTCAGCCTTGTCCATTTCTTCCATGGCACTGGTGCTGGTAGCGACGTCACGCTGCTCTACTGAATCGCCGTCAGCGCCGCTGGCACTTTCATCGGGCTCATCAGCGGAAATACGCAGAGTCGGTCCCGCACTGGCAATGGGTTGGGATGCGCGACCGGCGCGCCAGTCATCATTCTGCTGGCGCACCTCGGCCAGCGCCGCGTCGAGGTCAGCAGAGCTGATATCGTCGGCACTGGGCAGATAGACAATATACCCGGCCTTGATGCGGTTAATATTGCCATCGATAAAGGCGTTGGGGTTGAGCCGCTGGATATCCAGCATGGTCTGGTGTACCGAAGTGCCCTGGGGTCGCGCCTGTTGGGCGATTTCCCACAGCGTGTCATCGCGGTGAATCATGTAGCGACGACCGGATACCGGTGCCTGGGACGTTTCCGCACTGAAATCACGGTCAGGCATCCCCCCCGGGGGGAGAGTGGATTTCTTTATATCGACCTGGGTCCCGGTTTTCTTGCTGGCCGCGGGCTGTTCAGTTTTTTTTACCGGGGCGGGGATACCCTCTACTTCCTGCACCCGAGTAGTCGCGGAGATCACAGGATTGACTTGATCAAATACCGGAGGATCAACCAGCACAGTGTATTCACGCAACAGGCGTCCGTTGGGCCAACGCGCCTCAACTATAAAATCAAGATAGGGCTCAAGCACCGGGTCCTCGGAAGTCACCACAATCCGTGGACCACCGGCGGCGTCTATTTGTACTTCGAATTTGATGCTGGTAAGAAAATAAGCCCTTTCCAGGCCCATTTTCTTGAAATCTTCCCGGGTCGCCAGACGAACCTTGATCTCGTCTTCGTGCAGACTGCCCGTGTTAAGCAGGTCTACCTGTGCTTGCAATGGTTCATTGAGAAAGGACTGCAGACTTAGCTCACCCAGACCAAGGGCCATAACGGACCCTGCGTGCAAGCACCCCAGCGATAATGCAATAGCAGCTATTTTTCGACCCATACCGATGCCTTATAATTCTTCTGCCTAATGTATATTCAGTCGGCCTCCCCTGGACCCGACCACCAATCCGGATGCTGCCAGCGCTGTGTTTGGAAAAATCAGCCCCTACAAACACTTGCACTACCAACTGCAGGTACTACAACAACTACCCCAAAGCACCCGCAAGGCCCCGAATTTGCACCCAAGTATCAGTGATCTAACGGCATTAATCAAGGTAGGTCGATATCAAGCTCTCGGCAATTTGCACACTATTGAGTGCCGCACCCTTGCGCACATTATCTGCGACTATCCACATATCCAGTCCCCTGGGGTGGGAGATATCCTCGCGAATCCGCCCCACGTAGACCGGATCGGTCCCCGCAGAGTCGCTCACGGCGGTAGGATAACCACCATCGGCCCGCTCATCCATTACAGTCACGCCGGGGGCATGCTCCAGTAATGCGCGGGCTTCCTCGGCGCCGATCTTGTCGACGGTCTCAATATGCACAGCCTCGGAGTGACCGAAAAATACCGGGATACGCACGCAGGTGGGGTTTACCTGGATCCCCGGGTCGTCAAAGATCTTGCGGGTTTCCCATATCATCTTCATCTCTTCTCGGGTATAGCCGTTGTCCTGGAAGGTATCGATATGTGGCAAGGCATTAAAGGCGATCTGCTTGGGGTACACCTCGCACTGAGCCTCCTGGCCATTGAGCAGGCGCGCGGTCTGCCCGGCGAGCTCCTCGATGGCTTCCTTCCCGGTGCCGGATACAGCCTGGTAGGTAGCCACATTGATACGTTCAATGCCTACCGCGTCATAGATTGGCTTCAGCGCCACCAGCATCTGAATGGTAGAACAATTGGGGTTGGCGATAATATTGCGCCGGGTATAGCCTGCCAGGGCCTCGATATTGACCTCCGGGATGATCAGCGGCACATCCTCATCCTGACGAAAATGCGAGGTGTTATCGACCACCACGCAACCCGCGGCCGCGGCCCTGGGTGCGAATTCCTCGGAGATACTGCCCCCCGCGGAGAACAGCCCAATCCGGGCCTTACTGAAATCAAATTCAGCCAGGTCAGTGACTTTCACCGTGTTGCCATTGAACATGATGGTTTTGCCCGCGGAACGACTGCTGGCCAGTGCATAGAGGTTGCGCACGGGGAAATTGCGCTCCTCCAGTATCGAGATCATGGCCTCACCCACTGCCCCGGTTGCGCCGACAACGGCGACGTCATATAAATTACTCATGCTCTATTTCCACTTATTGACCTGTTTGATGTATCTCAGCACTGCAGGGCAGCAACCACCGCCTCGCCCATCTCCACAGTCGACACCGCTTGCATGCCGGCGGAGTGAATATCTGGCGTACGCAAGCCCTGGTCCAGCACCGCGCTGACCGCCGCCTCGATGGCGTCAGCCGCCTCGGGGCTGGCCAGCGTATAGCGCAACATCATAGCGACCGACAGTATCGTCGCCAGCGGATTAGCCTTCCCCTGTCCAGCGATATCCGGCGCGCTGCCGTGGCAGGGTTCATACATTCCCCTCCCCGCCTGGTCCAGCGACGCAGATGGCAGCATGCCGATGGAGCCGGTCAACATCGCCGCCGCGTCCGACAGGATATCGCCAAACATATTGCCGGTGACGATCACGTCAAAGCGCTTGGGCGCCATCACCAATTGCATAGCCGCGTTGTCCACGTACATGTGACTGAGTTCCACGTCGGGATATTCACTCGCCACCTCTTCCACAACCTCACGCCACAGGATCGTCGCCTCCAACACGTTGGATTTGTCCACGGAGCACAGCCGTCCGTCGCGTTTGCGAGCCAGTTCAAAAGCCAGGTGTGCGATGCGCCGCACCTCGGACTCGCGGTAAACGTAGGTATTGAAACCCTCGCGTTCGCCGTTTTCCAGGGTGCGTATTCCCCGGGGCTCGCCAAAATAAATACCCCCGGTAAGCTCCCTTACGATCAGGATGTCCAGGCCGGAGACGATTTCGGGCTTCAGGCTGGATGCATCTGCCAGTTGTGGGTAGAGAATCGCCGGGCGCAGGTTGCCAAATAACTGCAACTCGGAACGAATACCAAGCAATCCCTTTTCCGGGCGCAGGTGCCGCTCAACGTCATCCCACTTGGGGCCGCCCACTGCGCCCAGTAATATGGCATCCACTTCCCGGGCCCGCGCCAGGGTTTCCTCCGGCAGCGGCACGCCATGGACATCCAGAGCAGCGCCACCCAACAGTCCATATTCCAGTTCCAGGCCCAACTGGAAACCCGCGTTGGCTTTTTCCAGAACCTTGACCGCCTCTGTGATAATTTCCGGGCCGATATAATCACCCGGCAATATCAGAACTTTTTTACCCACCTTCATCTCTCCCTGCCTTACTTGATTACATCGAACAGCCACGGGGACTGCTCACGCCATCCCTCTTCATAGCGGCGAATGGCATCGGCGCTTTCCAGCGTCAGGCCAATATCATCCAGGCCGTTGAGCAGGCAGTGCTTGCGAAAGGCATCAACTTCAAAGCGGTACTCCTCACCCGCGGGAGTGATAACTGTTTGCTTCGCCAGGTCCACCGTCAACTGGTAGCCCTCCTGGTCATACATCTGGCTGAACAGGCTATCTACCAGCGCCGCATCCAGCACAATCGGCAGTACACCGTTCTTGAAACAGTTGTTATAGAAAATATCCGCGTAGCTGGGCGCAATAACACAACGAAAACCGTAGTCCTCCAGCGCCCAGGGCGCGTGCTCGCGACTGGAACCACAACCAAAATTTTCCCTGGCAAGCAGTATAGAAGCGCCCTGGTAACGCGCCTGGTTGAGCGGGAAATCCGGGTTCAACGGGCGCGTGCTGCAATCCTGTCCGGGCTGCCCTTCATCCATATAACGCAGTTCATCAAACAGGTTCGGGCCAAAGCCGCTGCGCTTGATGGATTTCAGGAACTGCTTGGGAATAATCAGATCGGTGTCCACGTTGGCGCGATCCATGGGAGCCGCCAGGCCAGTTAAAACTGTAAAACTTTTCATTGTCCTGTCTCCTACCAGTCGCGCACGTCGACAAAATGTCCCGCCACTGCCGCGGCTGCCGCCATTGCCGGGCTCACCAGGTGGGTGCGCCCGCCAAAGCCCTGGCGCCCCTCAAAGTTCCTGTTTGAAGTGGAGGCGCAATGCTCCCCCGCACCGAGTTTGTCGGCATTCATTGCCAGGCACATGGAGCAGCCGGGCTCGCGCCACTCCATACCCGCTTCCAGGAACACCTTGTCCAAACCCTCTGCCTCGGCCTGCTGCTTCACCTTGCCGGAGCCGGGAACAACGAGCGCTTGCTTGATACTCGGCGCGACGTGCTTACCCCTGACCACTTCTGCGGCGGCGCGCAAGTCTTCGATGCGGGAATTGGTACAGGAACCTATGAACACCCGGTCGGGCTTGATATCGGTTATCGCCATGCCGGCGCGCAAACCCATGTATTCCAGTGCACGGCGGGCCGCGGTGCGCTGGGACTCGTTTTCCATGGCCTCGGGGTCAGGCAGTATGCCGTCGACCGGCAACACCATTTCCGGGGATGTGCCCCAGCTTACCTGGGGCTTGATGTCCTCACCGCGCAACTCCACTATGCGGTCAAATACCGCATCGGCATCACTGTGCAAGTCGGACCATGCAGCTACTGCCTGATCCCAGAGTTCACCGGACGGCGCGAAGGGTCTGCCGCGCACATACTCCAGCGTGGTGTCATCCACTGCGACCATACCCATGCGGGCTCCAGCCTCAATCGACATATTGCACATGGTCATACGGCCTTCCATGCTCATGTTGCGTATTACCTCACCACCGAACTCAATGGCGTAACCGGTGCCACCGGCGGTACCGATTTTACCGATCACCGCCAGCGCGACATCCTTGGCTGAAACGCCCCTGGCCAATTCGCCGTCAATACGCACCAGCAAATTTTTCATCTTCATCTGCACCAGACACTGGGTGGCCAGCGCATGCTCCACTTCCGAGGTGCCAATACCATGAGCCAGTGCGCCCAACGCACCGTGTGTAGACGTATGGGAATCACCGCAGACCACGGTCATACCCGGCAGTGTTGCACCCTGCTCCGGGCCGACCACATGCACAATACCCTGGCGCACATCGTTGATTTCAATTTCGACGATATCGAAATCCTGGCAATTGTCGTCCAGTGTCTGCACCTGCAAGCGCGATACCGGATCGACAATCGCGGCTACCCCGCCGCTGCGCTCCCGCGCTTCAGTAGGTACATTATGGTCCGGCACCGCGAGGTTGGCATCGCGACGCCAGGGCTGTCGACCGGCTATACGCAGGCCTTCAAAGGCCTGGGGTGAGGTCACCTCATGGATCAGTTGTCGGTCAATATAGATCAGCGCGCTGCCGTCATCACGCTGCTCCACCAGGTGGCTATGCCATAACTTGTCATAAAGCGTTTTGCCGCTCATGGGGCACCTCTTGGATCGTTCATATTAATTTACAATAATAAGTCGCGGATTATGGGCTTGATTTATAGATTACTCAAATTTATTATTTTTATATTATTGATTCCATATAGGAATACCAAATGGATACACAAAACCTCCAGGCATTCCTGCTGGTAGCCGAGACCGGCTCATTTTCCCTGGCCGCCGAACATTTGCACCTGACGCAACCGGCTGTCAGCAAACGCGTGGCGCTGCTGGAGGAACGACTGCAACGCAGCCTGTTCGATCGTATAGGCCGAAACATCAGCCTGACCGAGGCCGGGGAAGCACTGCTGCCCCACGCCAAGCGCATTGCGCAGGAACTGCTGTTTGCGGTGCAATCTGTGCGCGACCTGGAGGGCGAAGTAGGCGGAACGCTGCGCCTGGCAACCAGTCATCATATCGGACTGCACCGGCTGCCCCCTATCCTGAGCTACTACAGCAAGGCTTTTCCCCAGGTCCATATCGACATCGATTTCATGGATTCGGAACAGGCCTACGACCTCATAGCCCAGGGCAAAGCGGAACTGGCGATAGTGACCCTGTCGCCAGTCGACGAGGGCAGCATGATCACGCGCCCGATCTGGCGAGACCCGCTGGATTTCATGGTGCAGCGGGAGCACATTCTGGCTGACGGCGGCCAATTAACACTGGCGGACTTGAGCGCGCACCCAGCGATTTTACCGGGGCTTAACACCTATACCGGGCAGATCATCAAGCGCTTATTCGACCAGCAGGGCATGCAGTTACAGGTGTCCATGGCAACCAACTACCTGGAAACCATCCGCATGATGGCTTCGGTAGGCCTGGGCTGGACCATCCTGCCGCGCAGTATGGCGGATCACAGCCTGGAAAAACTGGACGTGGATAACGCGCACATAGAGCGCACCCTGGGTTGCGTCTACCACCGCGACCGCAGCCTGTCCCGCGCGGCGACCGCCTTTATGGATGCGCTGCTGCAGGCTGCGGATCCCGGAGTGGCTGCAGACTAGTTTTAAGCTTTCAGCTGTTTATTCAGCCGGAACACAACCCGGTTAACTGGGTCGCGAGAGATACTTTCCTTGTTGGTTCCTGCTATCGGCTCTGGACGGGAAAGCCCGCTGGCGGAAACATCCGCATCCAAAGATTAAAGCAGTTTTGTTTTTGAACAACCCGCTAAAAGATAACAGCTAGTCGTCCAGCCCACGCAGCACGCCATCACCGATGGTGCCGCCCTTCCACAAGCCATCGTGATCGGGCAGGTAAAAAGTGCCGTTAAATCGCGCGACAATGCCACTGTCATTGTAGATAGCCCCACTGCAAAAACCAAAGCGGCGCTTCACAGACACCTGCTCCGCCCGACCCTCGATCCACTCTCCCAGCCGCGCCGCGGCAATAAAATCCATGCTCAGGTTGATCGTGGGACTACCGGAACGTATGCCACGCGCCATATTGACACCAGAAGCTGCGGTAATGTCCGCCAGGGTCATCAGTACACCGCCGTGACAGATGCCCAGAGAGTTGCTGTGCTGCGCGGCCACCACCAGGCCGAAATGAACCGTGTCTCCATCCAGCTTGCGGTAACTGGGCTGCAAAGTGTCGGTATAACCCAGCCCCGTGGGCAATTGCACAAAACCTTCAGGGACGCTGCTGTCTGTCATTGCAAAACTTCCTGTGTGGAGAGACCGGCTCTTGCAGCCCGCCTCGCTATTAATAGATTCCCATGGCGAGACCGGCCGCCATAGCCTGGCCCAAATCCTCCGCCGCCTGCATATGGGCCAACTGTACCTCTCCGCGCAGTATCAGTGGTTCAGCGGCGGGTGAAAAAGGTATTCCCGAAAGAATCCTGGTGGCCTGACGCACAGCGCCACGACCGTCGTTACCGGCGCTGATCACCAGCGCATAAGGCAATACCAGGGAGCGGTCAATAGCAGGGTAAAACACGCGGTCCAGAAAATCTTTCATGCCACCGCTGAGGTACCCAGAATTTTCCGCTGCCACCAGCAGCAAACCATCCGCTGCCTGCAATTCGCCGACACCCACATCCCAGGCCCGCAGCAGGGACACCTCTGTTTCAGCCTCACGCCTGGCACCGCGGCAGGCAGCCCGCGCCAGTTGCGCGCAGGCACCGCTCTGGCTGTGATAGCTGATCAACAGGGACGCCACGAATATTTCACTCCAAATAGTTCTGCCGGGATTCAACCACAAGGCGCCCTGCCTGTCATGCCCACGAGCAGGCTGCGCCGCGACTTCAAAACAACACCCCAAGGGCAGTTATCCACAGGTCGGCCTGTGGATAACTTTGGGGACAGAGTCAAAATCCGGGGCCCGCCAGTGTCGTCGGCGCATCTGCCGGGCCGCCAGGCAAAACCCTTCTATCAGGCATTTACTAATTCAATTTCAATGAGTTACATTGTATTCATAGCATTTCGTAAAGCGGCTGCGTAAAAACTACTGCAAATAAAGGGGTTCCAGAGCCGATGTGGATATCATTCAGGCATTACAAGTTTGTAGATACTAACAGCGCAGGCCTTTTAAGACCTGAGTTTGCCCTAATCTCCGAGCTGGGTCTCAGGCATTTATCGCCCTTTAACTAACGCCACACCGGTTTACCGATGTCGCAGCGACCAGCAACAGTGAATGCGGCGGTTGCGCTGGAAATCGGGGTCCAGGGTGGCCCCTGTTATATCTTCACAGAGAAACTCTTCCTGCAGTTCCGGCATCAGTTTGAAACCCCGACGGTTATTGGAAAAGTACAACTGCCCATCCGCACGCAGCACGCACATGGCCGCACGCACCAGTTCAAGCTGGTCGCGCTGCACATCAAAGCTGTCTGTCATCGACTTGGAATTGGAAAAGGAAGGCGGGTCCAGCAACACCAGGTCGTAGTGCGTGCCGGCCTGTTCCAGCCAATGCAGGCAATCGGCCTTGACCACGGTATTGCGCGTTTCATCCAGGCCATTATGCGCCAGGTTCTTGCGCAGCCAGGACAGGTAAGTGTTGGACATGTCCACGCTGGTGGTCGATCGCGCGCCGGCAAGTGCCGCGTGCACCGTGGCGCTACCCGTGTAGCAAAACAGATTGAGAAAATCCTTGCCTGCCGCCTCAGCCGCCAGGCGCAGACGCAGCGGCCTGTGATCAAGAAATAAACCGGTATCCAGGTAATCATGCAGGTTAACCAACAGTCGGGCCGAGCCTTCACGCACACTTAACATCTCTGCGCGGCTGGATTGCTTTTCATACTGCTGGCCACCGCGCTGTCGACGACGCTGTTTGTAGGCAATGTGCTGGGCAGGCACGCCGAGAGCTACCGGCAGCGCCGCCCGCACTTCTTCCATGCGGCGATTTGCGGCCTGCTCATCGACATCCTGCGGCGCCTGGTACTCGGCAACATGTACCTGCCCCGCGTAAATATCCACTGCCACAGCGTACTCGGGCATATCTGCATCATACAGACGATAACACTCCACCTGCTCACGTTTAAGCCACTTACCGAGGCGCTTGCGGTTCTTGCGTATCCGGTTGGCAAACATCTGCGCCCCTGCGGTAAGTTCAGTCTCACCACTGCGCGCGGGTTTCGTCGAGGTTGCCGGCTGTTCATCACGCAAAGTGTTGCCGCGCAGGTCAAACAGCAACAGGTTGGATGCGATGGCGCCATTCCACAAAGCGTAACGTTTGTGGCTGCGCAGGCCGGTGGCCCGGCCGAGGTCCAGGTCCGAGGTAAAGATTGCCGCCTGCCAGTCCGGGAATTCCTGCACCATGACCTCCCCCAGTTGCCGGTAGAGGTACAGCAGGCTTTCCTTCTCGCCCATGCGTTCACCGTAGGGGGGGTTGCACACCAGGAGGCCGAAGGGCAGCGGTTTGTGGGTGGGCTTTTTCAGTTCTGCCAGCGGCCTGCAACTGACCCTCACCACTTTCTCCAGACCCAAGCTGGCAATGTTTTCCTGCGCCATGCGCACCACCTTGGGGTCAGCGTCATAACCGCGGATTTCCGGCAGTTCGCGCTGCCGGCCACGTTCTGCCCTGCCCCGGGCATCACTCACCAGGGCCTGCCACTGGGCCGGGTTATGCTGCCGCAAACTGGTAAAACCAAAGCGCTCCCGGTCCAGCCCTGGTGCGATATCCGCGACCATCATTGCGGCCTCCAGCAACAGGGTCGCTGCACCGCACATGGGATCGACCAATGCACCGCCGCGCGCCGCAACACCGGGCCAGTCAGCGCGCAATAAAATTGCCGCGGCGAGATTCTCCTTCAATGGCGCCGCCCCCGCCTGCGTGCGATAACCCCGCTGGTGCAGGCTGCCGCCGGACAGATCTATCGACAGATGGGCAACGTCCCCAATCAGCCGGATATTCAGGCGCACATCCGGTTGCCGCCGCTGCACCTGGGGCCGCTGGCCAGTGTTCTTGGTGAACCAATCTACCACCGCATCCTTGCTTCGCTGAGCGCCAAACTGGGTGTTGCGGATATTGGGGTTCTCCCCGGAGAAGTCGATAGCAAAGCTGTGCTTGGGGTCAAAGATGGCATTCCAGTCGATGCTGGCCAACGAGTTATACAGCGCATCCGCGTCCACCGCAGGCAAACTGCCCTGGGGCCAGAGGATGCGGTTGGCCAGCCGGGTCCAAAGGCAGCTTCGATAGGCCAGAGCGAGGGGCCCGTCAAAATACACACCGGCCACTGTCTCCCGGGTACTGCTCGCCCCTAGCGCCGACAGTTCCGCCGCCAGCAGCGCCTCTAAGCCCTTGGGGCAGCTGGCGAACCACTGGCTTGCTTGCTTGGTGAGCATGACAACTGGGCCTTTTTAATTAGAAATAACACATTATTTTTCAATGTGTTACCTAACTTTATTTAACTAGTTTCGAATTTATATAGGGGTCAGCTGGGCTTGCGCTTTGCCACCGGGGCCCGCTTGCGTTTACGCGGTGGGGATTTCTTCTTCGCCGCCGCCCGGGCGCCGGCTCTGGTTTTGGCCTTCGCCCTGGCTTTCGGTCCCGCCACTTTGGGTCCCGCGCCGGCCTGGTTGGCCTGCTTTTCTTTCTGCATTACATCCAACACCAGGTTACCGGAACTCTCCATGTAATGAATAAATCGCTCGTATTCATCGTCACTGAGGGTACGCAGGATATCATGCTGCCGGTAAAGATTGACGAAGCGCCTCTCCCGCTCGTATTGCTTGGGCAGGGCCAGAACCCCCCACTGCTCAAGGGTTTTTTCCAGCGAGGGGTTATAGGTGCGCATGAACTTGATCAGGAACGGAATGGGATCGTGCCGTGCCAGCAGCGAGGCGCTGCGCAACATCAGTTCCAGCGGCATTATCGTCTGGCCGCTCTCTATATCCTCCAGTACAGATTTGTCAGACAGGCCCAGGCTCTCACTGAGGTCCTTGATGGACATACCCGCTGTCTCGCGGGCATCGCGCAGGAAGTGCCCCGCATCGGCCATCGCCTCCAGGCGCTCCGGCTCCATGTGGTTGAGCACCGTATTACGCAACCAGTTCTCGCCGAACATCGCGCTCATGGTGGCGGTATTGCGGGCCAGCTCAAACGTGCCGCCGGCAACCTGCCCAGTCAGACGACGCAGGGAATCCAGCAGCGAATCGTGATCTTTGTCTTTATCTTTATCTTTAGCCATAACTGTAGCCTAGTCGAGGGTGGGCCCTTTTGGCAAAGGTGCATTGCATCAAGCATGACCAATCTTGCACCCGGGGTAAACCCCGTCGTAATGACGACCTGCATCTACTGCGGCGGCAGGCCTGTTTCAAGGGTGAATATTTGCCGCAGGATAGTGCGCCACTCACTATACTGGGTATCCAGGGTTCCGTTGAGACGAAACACCTTACCACTGACCTCCAGCGTTGTGGGCGTCACCTCGTTGTTGAAACCCAGGGCCAGCTCATCCAGGTCCTGTTCGTGAATTTTAGACCATTTATAGGCGTCGTAGGTCTGCTGCATCGCGACAAAACTGCCTTTTCTCCCGCGACTGTCACGGTTTGCTACCCGCTGCTGGTATTCTTTGCGATAAATAGCCTGCTCCCGCCCATACTGCCGCCACAAGTTATAGGTGGGCGACATCTGCTCATACAGGCTGGCGTATTGCTCGTCGACTGTATCGATGAACAGGAATTCCTGGTTGCGAATGGTGTTCACCCTCTGCATCATCGGGTCCCTTTCCGCAGGCAGCCGCAGTACGCTGTAGCGACCCTCCTGGCTGCGTTGCAGGTAACCGCCAAAAGCCTCGGGTGACAGGCTCCCCGCATAGCGCAACTGGGCAACCTGGCGAACCTGGCGCAGTTCATCTGCACTCAATTGTCGCCTGAAAGCCAGCAGATCGTTGGCCACCTGCCGATAGAGGTCGATGAATGGGTCCGCGCCCGGCGCCACAGGGTAGTCAGACTCCCAGGTCTCGTCGCTATAGCGGCGGTCCAGCCATTGCCGTCCCGTCGCATCGCGTGCACTGATCTGCAGCACCAGGCTCAATCCATCCGAATGAATAATTTTGCCACTGATCAGCAGTTCCGCACTGTCGTCCGCCCGGGGCAGGACACGCACCACGCCCCAGGCCGCGGAATCAATCAGCGTCTGGCGCAAAATCACCGCCATGAACTGGGCCTCTGATTTGCGAATTTCAGGGAAGATGCCCAATTTACTGTGCGTGGACTTATCCGCAGGAATGCCGGCATCAAAAATCGCCAGGCCTATATCCAGCATCTCAATCTCGGCAGCGCTTGTATCCTGTTGCAATCGCACAGTACCCACGCTCTGCGGCAATGAATTTTCGGCCACCGCAGTTGCCGGCCACCCAAGGGCCAGGCTTATCAGTATGTATATCCGGATTAATCCGCTGTTTCTGTTGTGCATACCCTGCCCCGGGTGAGTGTCTGGGTGCAGCGGAAACCGCTGTTACCGGGCACAAAACGATTGTAAACCCGGTTCAATGTGAAGGGATAGGAAACCTGGTCGGAGACCACCGTGGTGGCGATATTAAGTCGTTCTCCCTCAGGCCCCAGAGTCATTACATGTTGAATGCTAAGCCCCTCCGGCAACAGAATACGAAATACCAGCTGGTGCGCGTTCCAGCCACAGGTCTCCGTACCAAAAGGTGTTTCCACCGTATGAAATTCACCGCTATGAAATTCACAGGATAAGGCGAACGTTTCCTCACGCTTGACGCTGATTCGCTCGTCGTCCTGCTTGATGCGCAACAGGGGTGAGCGAGTAATCAGGTCTGACATTTGCGCCAGCCCGATGATGGAGGCGCCACTGTTGGCACCCGAGCTGCCGATCACCATGCCCGCCCCGGGCGCCTGGTTCATACTCCCGGAGCTGCGGGCGCGCCGTTCGGCATCGCGTCGCAGTTCACGCACCAGGGTATCAAGCTTGGTCTGGATATTGTCGCTCTGGCCGTAATCCATTTCCCAGGAGCCCGCAAGATCGACCGGATTGCTGTTGCTTACCTGGGGCACAGTTTTGCTACTGCCGCAAGCGCTGAGCAGCAGGCAGACGCAGGCGAGCAGCAGCGCGACTGGCGTGTAATTTTGTGGGGAAGATATCACGGCGCCTAGTGTACCCAAGGCGGAATAATTTGCCAGAGCTGCAATCGGGGCTATGTGATGCCGGAGATAATTTCAGGCGTTGCTGGATGTATTCATTTGATAGGCCTTGAGCCAGTCACTGGCGCGGCGCCCAAGGCCTTCCCGCAGGTCGGTGTTGCCAAATGCCATGGCAAAGTCCTGTTTCTCAGGCTTTAGTGTGCGTCGGTCGTTATTACCGGTACGCCGGTCTACGTGATGCAGGTAGCGACAATCACAGCGGCTGGAAGTACACTCAGCCAGAGGCAGAACCGGCGCTTCATCCCCCAGGTAACGCTGCCCCTTGAGTGATTTCGCCCCAGCACAAGCGCCAGACGCACAGCGGATAGATACTGCGGAATACGGATTTTCAGGCTCGGTTGCGCGAAGTGGACGGCGGGCAGGTGTACCGGCGGTAAAAGGTAATATTTGCGCGCGATACATCACGAACACAATCGCTGCGACAATGCCCAGGACAGGCAGCAGTACTTCGTATGGCATAGCGTACACCGTCTCATAGCGGTTGCTTATTGTTTGACCGTACTCAATCGCCCAGGTTCCAAGGAACCCATTTTTAAAGATACCTGATTTTAACCCCATATTGAAGCCGAGTTTTACCCGGCGGTTTTAGCGCTGCAACCCCAAAGCAGGCTAATCGTATTAGTTCAGCATAATGAACAGCGCCAGCACGCATCTGCGCTACCATTGACAGCCGAACCCAGCGAGTCGAAAACAATGAAAATCGGAATCTGCCTACCCTATATGAAAGCCGGGCTCACCCGCGAAGACTACCTGCGTTGGTTCAAGGCAGTGGACGACGGGCCGTTCCACAGCCTCTCCTGTGGCGAGCGCGTGCACGGCCCAACCTACGACATGCGCGTGGTACTAGCAGCGGCGGCAGCCGCGACCAAGCGGGTGGAGATCACCCCCACGCTGTATGTATTGCCCATGCACAGCGCGGTGCGCGTAGCCAAAGAAATCGCCACCCTGGACATTCTCTCCGGGGGCCGGGTCAAACACGTGGCACTGGGTTACGGTGGGCGTGAACTGGACTACAAGGCAGTAGAGGCGCGCTTCCGGGGCCGTTATGGCCGCATGGACAAGCAGGTGGCGCAGATGCGCGAGGTCTGGAATGGTGAGGAGATAGTCCCCGGCGGCGGCCCCATCGGGCCGGAGCCTACTAAACCTGGCGGTCCGGGTTTACTTGCCGGCGCCATGGGACCCAAGAGTATCGCGCGCTGCGCCCAATGGGCTGACGGTCTTTACGCCTGGTCGGGTAACGGCGAGCAGGGTGAACTGGCGCGCACCTTCGCCATGGCCGATGCCGCCTGGGAGCAGGCGGGTCGCGGGCACTCGCCCTATCGCCTGGGTGGGTTCTGGTACACCCTGGCCGACGACGGGCAGCGCAAGTTATACGACTACGTTTACGACTACCTGGATATTGCCGGGCCCGAAATCGCCACCATGATGGCAGAGTCGGTACACCGTAGCTCTGCCGATGCGGTAAAAGAAGCATTGGACAATGCGGCAGGTGCCGGCTGCGAGGAGGTGTTTATGGTGCCGGCGACCGCGGAACTGGCGGAAATTGAGGGTTTGGGAGATATCATAGCGGCGCTTTAGGCGCTCAGGCCCCAGTGGCTAGCGCATAAACACGGGCGCCTGTGACCTGTAATACTCACAGGACCTGCGCGCTGTTGAGCGCAGCGGCCAGGGCACATGTTTTACCCGATTGGCACTCCCGGTTAACGCCGCGAATCGTTATACTCCCCCCGCTGACTTCTTACCGTCACTGACTCACCCGAGGATTCCCCATGGCTAAACGCGTATACCTGTTTAACGAAGGCAGCAAAGACGACCGCGAACTGCTTGGGGGCAAAGGTGCCAATCTTTGTGAAATGACCAGTCTGGGGCTGCCCGTACCCTTTGGTTTCATTATCACCACCAGCACCTGCCGCGAGTTTTTCCAGGGGGGCAATCAGCTGCCCCGACTACTGGAGCAGGAATATCGGGTAGCACTGGACCTGGTTGAAAAGCAAATGGGCGCGCGCTTTGGCGACCCGGAAAACCCGCTGTTGTTCTCGGTACGCTCCGGGGCACCGGTTTCCATGCCGGGCATGATGAACACCATACTGAACCTGGGCATGAACGATGAAATAGCGCAGGGGCTGGCATTGAAGACCGGCAACCCGCGCTTTGCTTACGACTCCTACCGGCGCTTTATACAGATGTTTGCCGATGTGGTAATGGGCGTCGATGGTGAAAAGTTCGAGCATGAACTTGGCAAATATAAAACCACCCATGGCAAGGCCCTGGATGTGGATATGTCCACGGAAGACTGGCAGGAAATCGTCACCATCTACAAGACGCTGGTGGAATTTCCCGAGGATCCGTTCGAGCAACTGCGCATGGCGGTAGAGGCCGTATTCATGTCCTGGCACACTCCCCGTGCCATCGTATACCGGGAGATGAACAATATTGCAGACAGCCTGGGTACCGCAGTCAATGTACAGGCCATGGTCTTCGGTAATTTCGGGGACGACTCCGGCTCAGGTGTCGCCTTTACTCGCAACCCGTCTACCGGGGAGGCTAAGTTTTTCGGCGAGTACCTGTTCAACGCCGCTGGCGAAGATGTTGTCGCCGGAACACGCACCCCACTGCCGGTCTCCGCACTACAGGAGGCGATGCCTGAAATCTACGACCAGCTTTACAAGACCCAGGATATGCTGGAAAAGCATTACCGGGACATGCAGGACATTGAGTTCACCATACAGGAAGGCAAGTTCTACATGCTGCAAACCCGCAGCGGCAAGCGCACCGGCAGAGCCTCCGTGAAAATTGCGGTAGACATGGTCGGCGAGGGGCTGATAACAGAAAGCGAGGCACTGATGCGTGTGTCTACCGATCACGTGGAAGCCTTTCTCCACCCTATGGTCGACCCCACCGCGAAAACGGATATTGTCGCCAAGGGGCTTCCGGCAAGCCCGGGCGGCGCTACCGGGCAGGTGGTTTTTTCCGCGGAAGAAGCGGAGCTACAAAAGGCTGAGGGGCATGATGTAATCCTGGTGCGCCGCGAGACCACACCAGAAGACATTCACGGCATGCGGGTCGCGGCGGGCATTCTCACCGAGTTGGGTGGCATGACTTCCCACGCGGCAGTGGTAGCGCGGGGCATGGGCGTGTGCGCGATTACCGGCTGTGACGGGCTGAGTATTGACTACGCGGCAGGCACCGCCACCACCGGTGACGGCGTGATTATCTCCCGCGGGGATGTTATCACCCTGGACGGGACCTCTGGCGAGGTGATGCTGGGCGATATTCCCAAGACCGAGGCCAGCTCCAGCGACGACTTCCAGGTTTTACTGTCCTGGGCAGATAAGCACAGAAGGCTCAAAGTCAGGGCAAATGCCGAAACCCCGGAGGATGCTGCCAAAGCCCGGGAGCTGGGGGCCGAAGGGATTGGCCTGTGCCGCACCGAGCATATGTTTTTCGACGTGGAGCGCATCGACGTTATGCGCGCCATGATCCTGTCCGAGACCAAGGAAGAGCGTGAGAAATACCTGGATCAACTGCTCAAGTTCCAGCACCAGGACATGCTGGCACTGTTTCAGGTGATGGACGGATTGCCGGTGACGATTCGACTGCTGGACCCTCCCCTGCATGAATTCCTGCCACAGACACCCGAGGATGTCGCCGCCCTTGCCCAACGCATAGGTAAGCCCGAAGCAAGGATAAGCGAGATTGCCGGCCGGCTGGAGGAAGTAAACCCGATGTTGGGCTTCCGCGGCTGCCGCCTGTCAGTGGTCTACCCGGAGATCACCGAGATGCAGGTAAAGGCAATCATAAGCGCAGCTGCCGACGCTATCGAGCAGGGTTATCGGGCGCTCCCGGAAATCATGATTCCGCTGGTGGTCAACGTGCGTGAAATCCGCCTGATCAACGCCATCATCGACAAGGGAATCCATGAGGTAACCCGGGAAAAGTCCGTCTCCATTCCCTATAAGGTCGGCACAATGATGGAAACGCCACGGGCCACCCTGGGGGCCGACCGGCTGGCGCCGGAAGTGGAATTCATGAGCTTCGGCACCAACGACCTGACCCAGATGACCTATGGCTTTTCCCGAGATGACGCGGGCAAGTTTATTCCCAAATACCTGGAGAAAAAACTGATCGACGCCGATCCCTTTGTCTCCCTGGACCAACGGGCGGTGGGACGTTTGATGGAAATGGCCGTCACTGAAAGTCGCCGCGTCAAACCCGGTATCAAGTACGGTATCTGCGGGGAGCATGGCGGTGATCCCCGTTCTATCCGTTTCTGCCATGAACTGGGCCTGGACTACGTGTCCTGCAGTCCATTTCGGGTACCCATCGCCCGCATCGCGGCGGCGCAGGCGAACGTGGGATTCGAACCTAACGACTGATCATTGCCAGAGATGGCCAGAGCCGCCGGTGCGGCTCTGGAGCAGTTAATCCTCCAGCTGTTCTTTCAGTACGAACTTCAGCACCTTGCCCGCCGGATTGCGCGGCAGGGCATCGACAATATGCAGGCGCAATGGCAACTTATAGCGCGCCAGCAGCGGTTCCGCGAACTCACGCAACTCTTCCAGTGTAAGCTCCTTACCCGAATGCAGCGCGACGACAGCGGTAACCGCCTCGCCCCACTTGTCATCCGGCATACCAATGACCGCCACCTCGGCTATCGCCTCGTGGCGATATAACGCGCCCTCGACTTCCGCGGGATAGACGTTCTCCCCACCGGAAATCACCATGTCTTTCAGGCGGTCACAGATAAACAGGAAGCCGTCCTCATCCAGGTAGCCGATATCGCCGGAATGAAACCAGCCCTCCGCGTCGATAGCCTCTGCCGTGGCTTCGGGCCGATTCCAGTATCCTTTCATGATATTGGGTCCGCGCAGGCAGATTTCACCCCGCTCGCCGGCTGGTAGGGGACGGTTGTCGTTATCCACGATCCGTGTATCGCTATAGAGCGGCGCCTGCCCGGCAGAACCGAGCTTGCTGATGGCCCATTCCGGGGTAAGGAACGAGGAAAACGGCGCTGTTTCGGTGAGACCATAGCCCTGACAAAAATCGATACCCCGCTCGCCATACAGTTCGATCAGGGATTCCGGCACCGGTGCCGCGCCGCAAATCAGGGTCTTGATCGAAGTCAGGTCCGTGTCGGCAAATTGCGGCTGTTGCGCCATAAACAGGTACATCGCCGGCGCGCCAAACATGTGGCTGACGTGGTAGCGCTGAATGTCGGCCAGCACCTGCACCGGATCGAAGTTACGCAGCAACACCAGGGTTGAGCCCGTGTGAAAAGATCCCAGGGTCATCACATTGAGGCCGCCGATATGAAATAAAGGCGCCACCGTGAGAATCACATCGTCCCGGGAGCCGCCAAAGGCCAGGCTCGCATTGATGTTGTTCCACACAATATTACCGTGGGTCAGCATCGCGCCCTTGGGTAAGCCCGTGGTACCCGAGGTGTACATAATAATGGCCACATCGTGCTGGTCCACTGATACCACTGAATGCAACGGCTCCGCCTCCGCCCTGGCTGTACTGAGGTGGCCCCAGCCCGGTGCCTCGCTTTCGGAGGTATAGAAGTTGCGACAGCATAATTCATCCCGAACAGGCTCAATCACCGGGAGTAAAGCATCGTCTACGATCAGCGTATGGATACCTGCATCATTGATGATAAAGGTCAGTTCCTGCCCGGTCAGGCGAAAGTTGAGCGGTACAAAGATTGCGCCCAGGGTATGGGCGGCAAACAGTGTTTCCAGCAGCGCAGGGTGATTAAAACCCAGGTAACCCACCCGGTCTCCCACGCATACACCCTGCGCGCGCAGCAGGGCTGCCTGACGTCTTACGCGATCACCGAGTTCGCCATAGGTGTATTGCTGCTCTTCAAAAACAAGGGCGGTGCGCTCCGGATTTAGTTGCGCCCGGCGCAGCGTGCTGGCCGCCAGGTTGTACTCCACTGCAGGTCGGTTCACAGTTAATTCCTCTTATTTGTAGAAAATCGAAAAGGGATACTATCACGCATTGAATACCCTTAGAATCACACTCATGAACCGTAAATATTACAAGGATCTGGGCAAATGACCGACAGCACATGGCAGGTTTTCGATCTGGCAGAGGTCAGGGATAAACTCAAGGGAGAAGCGGTCGAGTACCTGGAGTTTCTGAATGTACCGGCACTGAATTGCGGTATTTACTTCCTCGCTGCGGGCAGCACAGATATGCAGGCGCCCCATGACGAAGATGAAGTCTATGTGGTGCTCAGCGGACGAGCCCGCATGCAGCTTGGAGAAGAGGAGCGCGGCGTGGGACCGGGTTCCCTGCTGTACATCAGCGCCACCACCGCCCACTCATTTTTCGAAATAGAGGAGGACATGACCCTGCTGGTGATATTCGCGACATCCCCGCCAGTACACGACTGACCAGATTTGGCGGCACGTTATTACACGCGTCAATACGCTGTATTCGCTGTCGATGCTTAAGCCAAAGCCAAAAATCTGTTAACGTTGCGCCCCTTTTAAAGTCAAATTGGAGTCGGCGACCATGGCCAGTAGTTTCTATCCCCCGCAGCGCACCCTGATGGGCCCAGGCCCCTCGGATGTATCTGCCCGTGTCCTGGGCGCCCTCTCCCGCCCTACCATTGGCCATCTGGATCCACTGTTTGTAACGCTGATGGACGAAATCAAGGTGTTATTGCAATACGCCTTCCAGACCACTAACGAGTTGACGCTGCCCGTGTCTGCTCCCGGGTCAGCGGGCATGGAGGCCTGCTTCGTCAACCTGCTATCCCCCGGCGACAAGGTCATCGTATGCCAGAATGGCGTCTTCGGCGGACGCATGAAGGAGAACGTGGAGCGCTGTGGCGCCACTGCGATTATGGTTGAAGACACCTGGGGTGAGCCAGTCAGCGTAGACAAGGTTATCGCCGCCTTCGACGAGCACCCCGATACCTGCGTGCTGGCGTTTGTGCACGCGGAAACCTCCACCGGCGTACGCAGCGACGCGGCGGCCCTGTGCAAGCTCGCTACCGAGCGCAATGCGCTGTCGATTGTCGATGCCGTTACTTCCCTGGGCGGCATCGAACTACTGGTGGATGAATGGGGCGCCGATGCGGTGTATTCCGGAACCCAGAAGTGCCTGTCCTGCGTACCGGGCGTTTCACCCGTTACCTTCAGCCCGCGAGCCGTTGAGCGCATCAACAACCGCGGCCACAAGGTGCAGAGCTGGTTCCTCGACATGCAACTGGTAATGGGCTACTGGGGCGGCAGCAGCAAACGCGCCTACCACCATACGGCACCGGTCAATGCCCTGTATGCACTGCACGAATCACTGGTTATGTTGCAGGAAGAGGGCCTGGAAGCCGCCCACCGGCGCCACCGCCACAATCACCTGGCACTGGTGGCAGGACTGGAAGCAATGGGCTTGTCGATGGTCGTTGCTCCGGAATACCGCCTGCCACAACTCAACCTGGTCAATATACCCGAGGGCGTGGACGATGCCGCGCTGCGCAGCACCTTACTGGAGGAATTCGATCTGGAGATTGGCGCCGGCCTGGGTGCACTGGCGGGCAAAGCCTGGCGCATTGGCCTGATGGGCTTCGCCAGCAGCGAGCGCAATGTGATTACCTGCCTGAATGCGCTGGAAGCCGTGCTGCTGCGACAGCACGCAGCCATTAATCCGGGCAAGGCACTTAATGCCGCGCAGGCCGTTCTGAAGGGCTGAGCTCCAACGGCAACTTAGCCACCCGACACCATGGCCCACATCCGGGACAAGCTGTTACCACCCGCATTGCGGTGCACAAGATAGGCCGCATGCTGGTGTAACTGGGCTCCGGGCTTGAGTTCGATGCTCCAAAGCGGTGCCACCTCGTTGGGTATCATCGAATAGCGGACATCGATGACCCGATTGCTGAACACCGGATCGCGGGCAATATAACCGTTACTGAACCAGCGAAAGCGCTCGATGTCCCGCGCCTGCTGTGACTGCAAGTTAAGCCAGGGCATGTCCCTGGCGATATTCAGTTTTTCCACGGATTCTCCCGGATACACCCTGGGCGTCAATCCGGCGCGTACCGCATCGACGTAATATCGCTGAGGTGTCTCGTAAACGATTTTCCACACCAGGATATTGGCGAAACTGGGCTTGGCTTCCAATCGCATTGGTTGGTGCCCGCGACTGGCGGCCAGGGCCTCTCCCATATCCACAGCATTATTGCGCTGCCACAGCCCCAGGGCCATATAGGAACAGGCCCAAAACACTGCAATTTGCGCGAACACTGGCCGCTTCCTGCGAGCTGCCAAAAGCACCCCGGCCAATAGCGGCAGGGTGAATAGCGGATCAATGATAGAAATAGTATTCCAGGCGATGCGCTCCTCGCTGAAGGGCCACAGCAACATGGTGCCGTAGGTGGTACAGGCATCCAGCACAGCATGTGTGGCATAACCGAGGGTACAGAACAGCCAGCTCTGGCGAAAACGCAGGCCCCAGCGACGTCCAATCAGTGCGTGCAACAACAGCGCGCAAAGCAGGCCGCCAAAGGGGATAAAGACCAGGGAGTGGGAAAACTGCCGGTGGTATTCGAGAAACAGTAGCGGATCGGTCTCCGAGCGGATCAGCACGTCGAGATCAGCCGACATACCCGCCAGGAAACCCAGCAAGCCGGCACTGGCGCCATAGCGGCCCTTGACGCAAGCCTGGGGCAGGCTGGCTCCCAGTACCCCCTGTGTCAACGGATCCATCAGGCTACCCGCTGCAGGGTACTTACATCCTTGTGGTCATAGGCTTTCTTATCATAAATATCCAGGACAGTAATCTCACTGTAACTCATCTGGTCGCCCTGCACCGTCAGGGTGTGGGTAAAGGCGGTAGTCCTTGCCTGTCGGAACATAAAGGCGGCCTGCGCGATACCAAACTCATCATCACCCGCCCGGGCGGACACTTCAAATACCAGTTCCTGGGTCATATCCGCAGGCGCGGCGAGCGTGCCCCCGGCAACTACCGCGACGCCACGGGGAATGGTAAACGTTTCCACGATGGTGTTGTCGGCCGGATCCCACAGCCAGTACCCCACCTGGTCGTGGAACACCTTGTCGTTGGACTTGCGACTGACCACCTGGTGATACCTGACGATAGAAAGTGTCTGCTGCTCCGCATTGGTTACGTCACCGGCGGCCTCGAATGTGATCGTCTCATAATACGGGTTGCGCTCTTCGCCGTCCGGCTCGGGTGCCAGGTCCAGCCCCTTGTCCCCCTTCCACACACCCAGCAGTGCCGCCAGGGGTCCGTAATCGATTCCTTCTATGGTGGATTCACCACTCATATCGCTCTCCAGCCCATACCGTCAAAAAGTGCAGATAAGTTACATAAATATGCCGCCGGAGACCAGATTAGCCCTATAATTCTTTTCCCGTCGCCGGCGAAGCTGCCGCATCTGGCGACCGAATTTTGCTTACGCTGACAGACTTTGCCACAAGGAATTTTTATTATGCACCGATTACGCCTAACCGCACTGGCGGCAACCATGTGCCTGGCTGCCTGTACCACCAACCCCTATACCGGGGAGCAACAGGCCAGCAAAGCTGCTACTTACGGAGCGGGCGCCGCGGCGGTATGCGGCCTGATCGGGGCTATGGACTCGAGAGAAAAAGCGCGCAATGCCGCGCTGGGCTGTGGCATCGTGGGTGCCGGAGTCGGCGCCTACATGGATGTGCAGGAATCCAAGCTACGCGAACAACTGCAAGGTACCGGCGTCCAGGTCGTACGCGAGGGCGACAATATCCGCCTGATCATGCCGGGAAATATTACTTTCGAAACAGACTCCTACAACCTGAAATCCAGCTTTTATGCCGTGTTGGACTCCGTCGGACTGGTGCTGGCCAAGTATACAGATACCAAAATCCGGGTTACCGGACATACCGACAACACCGGCAGCAAGCAATACAACCAGAACTTGTCAGAGCGCCGCGCGGCCAGCGTAGCGGATTATCTGGCCACCCGGGAGGTAGTGCGCACTCGCATGTTCGTGGAAGGCGCTGGCTTTGCGCAGCCGATCGCAGACAACGGCACCGCGCAGGGTCGCGCCTTGAACCGCCGGGTGGAGCTTTACATCCTGCCAAGTACACCCTAGGTGGCCGCCCAGGTCAGTCGATATCAAAGGCGTAATAGAGATCCAGCGAGTTTTCCAGGCGGCTGACCACCTCCAGCCACAGGCGAGTGCGCAGATACAACCTGGCGATCACCACATTGATCGGCTCGTATAAACCAACACCGTAGGACAGATAAATCCTGTCGCCCAGGTACCCGCTCACGGTAGCCGCAGTGTCGTCGGCAGTGCCGTCCGCGCCAAAACTGACATTACTCACCCCGGGAATGCGATTGAGTTCAGATACCAGGGTAGTGCGGTTCACCACGCCGCTGGCCAGTGACAGGGCCATGGCCGTGCCGTCCTCCCCGGTGCTGGCATCCAGTCCCCTGCCGCGTACCAGATAGGACATCGCTTCGCCCTGAGACATCGCCGGCTCCGAGAATACTTGCAGCGACAGCGCATCGTAGCTGCCGCGCACATGTATGCCTACCGTGACATTCTCACCGCTAATATTTCGCTCCGCTCGAACGTTGACCGATGGGTTATCAGGTCGCCCGCTAAAACTCAAAGTGCCACGCCGAATTTTCAACTGCTGCTGGTAGGCCCGCAGTTCACCGCCGACGACTTTGAGGCTGCCAAAAAGCTGTAGCGGTTCACGGCGGCGTTGCAACAGACGCAATTCCCCGCCCAATGTGGCGAACATGATGCTACTTCTGACGGTAAATTTATTTTCCACCAGTAGGCGTACATCCATAGCCACGTCAAAGGGCAGCTGCTCGCTTACCGGCTTACCCCTATAATCGACTTCAACCACATCAGCTGATAACGCGACACTGCCCTCGGGCAGCTCCTCAGGCTCCAGGGTTCCCTCGTGTACCGTGATGTCGCCACTGACGCTGAACAGGCCAGGTTTGGCGGTGATTTTCAGTTGCTCTGAGAGCAGCAGCTCAGTGGCCGGCGGGTAAAGGATATTCTGACGCTCACCTGCTACTGACAACTCCAGCGACAACTCCGGCTGTAGACCCAGTTCACCCTGCAAGCGAACCGGGCCACCACCGAGCACACCGTCCCCGGTAATAGCCACCCGCTCGCCGCGCAATTCCAGGCTTAGCTGCAATTTCTGTAATGCCGTGGGATTTCCCACCATCCCCAAGCTGGCATCCGTTAATTGTAACTGACCATAGGCGAGCGGTTGGTCGATGCTACCCTGCAATTGCAGCTCACCAATCAACTCGCCCTGCAATTGCGAGAGCATCGGCAGGAAAGCTATGAACGGGGCCAGCCGCAAACGATCCAGACGGACCACGCCGCGCAATGGCATTGCGGATGCAGGTGGCAACAGCAGGTCCAGGAAAACCACGTCTCGCTGCTCTCTTCGCAGCGCCGTCTGTACCGCCAGGCCATTGCTGTCATAGAGCAAACTGGCCGTGCCACTCTCCCACTGCGCACTGGCACTATCACCGTCACCATAGTGTCGGGTCACAACGATAGAGCGCGTACCGGCGGTGCCGCGCACAATGGGATCAAGCCCGTCTTCCCATGTACTTTCCAGATGCAGCTCCAGCTGGCCCTGCAGTTCAAAACCTCGCGGGAGCAGTGTCTGCAGGTACCTCAAATCACCGCTGGCGTCGATACTGGCAGTGCCCTGACTTCCCAGCAGCAACTCTCCCGGGCAGATCCTGGCCTCCTCTCGCGACCAGCAATGGTTCGCCACCGCCAGCTGTTGTTTGGCGCCAAGCCACTCCATTGCAACGGCCTCGGGCAATTGCCACACACCGTGAGGTGACTGTAACGTGGCTGGCTGCAGTGTGCCGCGCCACTTCTCGCCCTGCATAGTGCCAAGCAGTTGCAGTGATCCATTTATATCTCCCTGACTGTCGAGTTCAAACTGCTGCCGCTGCCTGCCACCGGACCCTGCAAGCGTAATAGTGGAAAGTTCAAGCTGTCTGGCTCGCAGCTCACTTACGGTTGCACTGAGGGAAAAGGTCGCCGCGGTATCCAGGGAGTGGTTGCCGGACAGTACACCCGTTGCCGCGCTAATCCCGCCCCAGTCCAGATCCTGCACCGTCGCGGAGTAGCTCAGCTGCTGCAGAGAACTATCCAGCTGCGCCTGTATTTGCAGTTCCCCCCGGGCCCCGGGTTGCCAGCGGCCCAGGTCGGGCACAGACAATGATATTTCCCCCGAACGCCGCGCCTGCGCCGCACCGCGCAGGGACAGTTTTGCATCATTTACCGCCGCTTGAAGATCACTGCCCGCGAGCCGCCAATCCTGGTTCACATGCAATTGGCCGCGCACACTCGCAGGCTGTTCATTGATGTCACCGCTGATATCAACATCCGACAGCAGCAGTTGCCACTGCTCCCCGGACAGCTGCGCTTCCAGATTCAGCCTCCCTTGAAGCTGCCCTGATATGGCGTCGTTTATTGCCGGAAGCGCAAACAGGTTCGCCACAAGCGACAACACCAGGCGCTGTTCAGGCCCTGTTTGCCATTCGCCCTGGGCCGACAGGTCGATAAGGTCAGAGGCATCCTGCAGATGCACCTCTTCAAAATGAATGAGCCCTTCCCGATGCTCTGCATTGACACTCAGTTGTAAATCCTTGTAGCCAAAGCCACTCACAGCAGCCTCAAATGCCAGGGACTGCTGCACCTGCGAGCCGGATAATGTCGCGTGCCATGGCCCCTCCAGGACCAGCTCTCCCACTGGCTCAGGCATACCCTCAACGTTACTCAACGCAAAGGCCTGCGGCCAGTCGACATCAATCCCGGCCTGAAATGGCAAGTTCCGGTCGATAGCGCTGAGCTGGCCCCGAGCGGATATCGCCGGCTCCCCCTGTGTAACCAGGTGCAATTGCATTTCCGCCAGACTACCGCGGGCCTGCAGGCTTACATCTCGGCCGTGTAGCCCCTGCCACAATGCGGGCTGTGCCAGCTTGAGTACACTATCGGCATGTAGCGGCCAGTTATCGCGAAAGTCGATATCACCCTGCAAGGACCCCTCGCCCCATTCACTACTTAGCGCATCGAACCGTTCCAGATGCAGTTGCGTATTGCGCCACTCCCCAGCCAGCAGTAACTCCTGCAGTCCTTCTGTGCTGCCGTAAAAGCTCCAGGCAGGTCGAAGGAGACGCAATTCATCAACCGACAATATCAGTGGCAGGTCAATTCTTGGCAGGGCAATCAGGTCATCGTCCGGCAAACCCGGATCATCCTCGCCAGTCAATTCCAATACCGGACCAGCCAATACCGCATCCGTAATTGCGATGGTCGAGCCGCGAATAAGAGCACCGAGTTCAGCGGCGCCATTGCGCCACTCACCCCCGCTCCAACGCACGCGGGTATTAGCTATCGACAACTGTTGTGCCTCCAGGTCCACGGGGAATACAAAGAGTATGCTGTCGGTCTCGTCGCTTGTCCTGGCCACCTTGCCAGGGACCTTTTCCCGGGAGGGCGCGACGGTAATGTCCAGGGTCTCGGCAGCCAGGTAACTGAAGCAAAAAACACTGCGCCACAGGCATGCGAGATCGAGCCGGGCCACCACGGCTTGCAGCTCAATCGCGAGCGTACCGGTATCAAGGGCAATATGTTCCAGCGAGAGCCCGGAGCCGAGAGTGCCACTACCATAGCGAATATCCAGCGGCGTATACTCATGCAGCGAAGCTATTAGCAAGCGCGTGCCTCGCTCAGTAAAAGGTGCAATCACCAGCCCCGTCGCCAGCAGCACAAGCAGCAACAGCAATACACGTACCAGCGTTTTCAAAACTCTGCCCCCACCGTCAGGTGCAGCTGCCAGTCGGGATTATCGTCGCTAAGGCTGTTGGCGAATTCGATGCGAACTGCGCCTACCGGGGTAATATAGTGAACGCCAAAGCCTGCGCCATAATTGAGGTCGAATTCGCCATCATCGAAGGCATCACCACCATCAACGAACAAAGCACCGCGCCAGCTATCGGTAAAATAATACTGGTATTCCACACTGGCAATGGCCAGCCTGTCACCGCCTACAACGAGAGTTTTCTTCTTACCATTAGCCCGCACTACATCGATTTCATTGCCGATAGACTGATAGGAAAAGCCACGGATGCTCTGGTTGCCGCCGGCAAAAAAATTCAATGACGGTGCCAACTCTGCGCGATCGCCACTGGCGGTCTCCGCAATACCGAATTCGGTTCTCCCGACAAACCGGTGCCCGGGAAAAGGCGTAGCAATATAACGCAGGTTACCCACGAATCTGACCAGGTCCAAATCCGAGCCCAGGTCCTGATTGCCCAGCTCCAGCGTATACAGCTGGCTTAAACCGCCACTGGGATCGACAATCGAACCGCTATGGGTGCTATGGGACAGCGAGGCACCCAGCAATAAATAGTCATTAGTTACGCTCTCCTGCAGCACTTCCCAAGTCTCGGTAAGCCCGCGCAAAGAATAGCTGTAAACCCAGCTTTGCTTGCGTTTTTCACGTCGAGCACCCAGTTCGTCCTGCTGGCTGTCGATGTCACCAAACTCATTTTCTTCTGTCCGGGCCCACAGTTGCAGGATATCGTTCAGAGGATGCCGCAGAGGTATATTGTAAGTAACACGCCCGCTGGGATTGACGCCGGAGTACTCCAGCCGGGTCACCTGGCTGTGCCCGTGGCGATTGATTTTGGGCGTGCTCCAGGTCATGGATATGCGCTCTTCGGTGTCGGTGCTATAACCCACACCGACATTGAAACTGTGGCGCTTGGCTGGCGTCAATAGAACGCGAATCGGCACCTCGCCCTGCTGGCGCTGTTGTATCTCCGGCTGCACGGCCACGCTAGCGAAAAATCGGGTGAGCTGTACCTGTCCCTGGAACTGCTGCAGCAATTTTTCCTCAAAGAAATCCCCCCGTTGGAAGGTGCGCAAGGCATTCAGCAAGTCGTAATCGACGCTCTCGTCGTCGTGGATTAATTCCCCGAAGCGATAGCGGATGCCGCTGGCGTAGTGGACAAATACATCGGCTGTGCCGCCATCCGCTTCTACCTCAACGCGGCTGAGCACGATCTTGCCGTCGAAATAGCCACGGCGCTGTCCCAGGGACAGCAATTTATCGCGAAAGCTCTCGAACTCACCATGGTGCAGTACATCACCGGTTACAAAGCCAATCTGCGCGATCGCCCCGGCGAACTCAGCGTCATCTGCCGCCGCACCCAGCAACTGCAGGCTGATGTTGCGAATATATACCGGCTCTCCCGGATCAACACGGATATCGAGTTGCCACACCGGGTTTTGTCTTTGGACTTCCAGCTCAATGTCAGGGCGATAATAGCCAAGCGCCTGCAGTGCATTTTCGACTCGCTCACGCGCAGACACCAGGAAGTTGAGCCGTTCCTGTGCTGTTTCGGGAGGGTTACCCAGGAAAGCGCGTGCATTGCGCTGCAATTCACCATCCAGCCCCGTCAGCGTGTACTTCAGATTTGGCTGTGCCGCCCAACCGTAGCTGGAAAACAGCAGCATAAGCAGCAGCGTTATTCTGGACAGCAGGGACATACCCGGTACCGCAATGCGCAGGATCAGGCCAATTGCGCAGTGCCCCAGTAATTATAGGCGGCAATTTTTGGAGAATTAGGCAGGTACATTTGCTCCATTGAGTTGACGTTGAAACCGCCCTGCGCCACTAGTTGCGGAATATTCCGGTTGAGATTGCAGCCGCCCAATAGGCTACGCCACACGGGATTGACCCGATCCTGCCACTTGCGCACGGTGGGATCAGGGGCCATGCCATGCTCGCAAAAAATCAGCTCTCCCCCCGGCCGCAAGACCCGCGCCATTCCCTTCAAAGCCGCGATTGGATCGGGAATGGTACACAGCGCATAGGTCACCAGAACCGTATCAACGCTGTCATCGGCAAGCGGTATCTGTTCGCCGGACAAGCCTATAAATTCGACATCAAAATCCAGGTGGGCAGCGCGCTCCCCGGCCAGTTCCCAGGATTTTTCCGAGGGGTCCAGGCCGATCAGCCGATCTACCTGGGAAGCCTCATAAAATGGCAGGTTCAGACCTGTACCGATCCCTATTTCAAGAACTTCTCCACTGGCCCGGGGTACGACTTTCTCCCGTTGCTGCATGATGGGTTTGGTGCCACAGGCGCAATTGATAATACGTGGCAGGATGTGCCTGTCATAAAAGCTCATTTTAATTGTTCCCGATCAAATTCGACCCGATTATAGTCTCTTACCGCGGGCAAAAATACGCTAAAGTTAGACAAAACAACGGGGCGCCATCATGTTCGAAACACTGGAAGTGGGCAAACGAATCAAGGGCGGCGAGTTCAGTAAGCTGGAACTTCCGCTGCGACAGAATTTGCTGGCAGCACAGTTTGAGCTGGCTGAACGCGATTATCCGGTGATCATTGTCATCGCGGGGCTGGACGGTGCCGGTAAGGGCTCACTGGTTCACCGCCTTAACGAATGGATGGACCCCCGGGGCATCCAAACCAATACCTTCTGGGAACACTCGGACGAGGAGGAATCGCGGCCTTTCTTCTGGCGCTTCTGGCGCCGCCTGCCCGCGCGCGGCCAGATCGGGATATTCCTGGGCTCCTGGTATACGGCCCCCGCACAGGCGCTGCTCGAGGGGCACATTGATACCGCCGAGTTCGCCCTGCGCTGCAAGCAAATCGAAACTTTTGAACATACGCTGGTAGACGATGGTGCGGTGATTATCAAGATCTGGCTGCACGTCAGTAAAGAAACACAGCGTCTGCAACTGGAAGGAAAAGCTCCGGACAAACAACAGAATCCAAGGGTTTCCGATCATCCCTATGAATTGGTTGGAAAGTATGAGCAAACCCTGGAGGTTTGCGAACAACTTATTCTGGGGACCGACTCCAGCCATAGCCCCTGGCAACTGATCGAGTCAGAAGATCGTAACTATCGCGATATCACCGCTGGGCAGATCATGCTCGATGCAATGACTGCAAAGTCACCAACGCCTGCCCAGACAATGGTCCAAAATGGTCAAAGAGCAACTGACATCGGAGCCCAGCCCACCGTCCTGGATACGGTGGACCTGAGCCTGACCATGGAACGCGACCGGTATAAAGAGCAACTTTCAAAATATCAGGCAAGACTACAGGACCTCGCCTGGGTGGCTTACCGCCGGAAACGTTCGGTGGTTGCGGTGTTCGAAGGATGGGACGCAGCCGGCAAGGGCTCCGCTATTCGCCGGGTAACCGGTGCTATCGACCCTCGCCTGTACCGGCTGGTGCAGTTTGCCGCACCCACAGACGAAGAACTCGCCCACCACTACCTGTGGCGTTTCTGGCGGCATATCGAACGCGATGGTCGCTGTACTTTTTTTGATCGTTCCTGGTATGGCCGTGTGCTGGTAGAGCGCGTGGAGGGCTATGCCACCGCCGATGAGTGGCAGCGGGCCTACGCGGAAATAAACCAGTTCGAACAGCAGCTGGTGGAACACGGCAGTATCGTAGTCAAGTTCTGGATCCACATCAGCAAGAACGAGCAGATAAAGCGATTCGAGGCCCGCGAAAAGGAAGCACATAAACGCCACAAAATCACCGAGGACGATTGGCGCAACCGGGAAAAGTGGCATGAATACGCTCAGGCGATCGACCAGATGGTGAGCCGAACCAGCACCAGCCATGCCCCCTGGACGCTGGTTTCAGGCGACGATAAACCCCATGCCAGGATTCAGATTCTCAAGACCTTCTGCAAGACCATGAAACGCGCGCTGGAGGATTGAGGCATGCGCGCCATGGTGTTACAGCAGCAAAAGCAACCACTGGTATTACGGGAACTCCCCGTACCTTCCCCCAGGACTGAGCAGGTGCTGCTGCGCGTCACCGCCTGCGGCGTTTGCCGCACCGACCTGCATGTAGTCGACGGCGACCTGCTCGAACCCAAGCTGCCCCTGGTGCCGGGACACCAGATAGTGGGCGAGATAGAGGCAGTTGGCGCGGCGGTCAAAGATTTCCATCCCGGCCAGCGCGTCGGTGTACCCTGGCTTGGAGGTAGCTGCGGTCATTGTGACTACTGTGCTCGCGACCAGGAAAACCTGTGCGATCTGGCGCGTTATACCGGCTACCAGATTGATGGTGGGTTTGCAGAGTACGCCGTGGCCGATGCTGCCTACTGTTTTCCCCTGCCAGATAGCTACAGTGACCTGCAGGCCGCCCCGTTGCTGTGCGCGGGCCTGATCGGTTATCGCGCGTATCGCCTGGTGGAGCATTGTCACAGCATAGGACTGTACGGCTTTGGTGCAGCGGCACACATCCTCATTCAGGTAGCGCGCTACCGGGACCAGGCGGTCTACGCATTTACCCGGGACGAAGACACGCAGGCCCGGTCTTTCGCCCGGGAACTGGGTGCAACCTGGGCAGGCGGGTCATCTGAATCCGCACCAGTAGCGCTGGATGGCGCCATCATCTTTGCCCCGGCAGGAGAGCTGGTACCACTGGCCCTGCGCGCCGTACGCAAAGGTGGGCGCGTGGTTTGCGCAGGCATACATATGTCGGATATTCCCAGCTTTCCCTACGACATACTCTGGGGAGAACGGGAGATCTGTTCAGTGGCAAACCTTACCCGGCGTGACGGAGAGGAGTTCCTGCCGCTGGCGGCACAGATACCGGTGCATACCACGGTACACCCCTACGAGCTGGAAAAGGCCAACCAGGCACTGGATGACCTGCGCCATGGCCGGTTCAACGGGGCCGCGGTGCTGCTGCCCTGAAACCGCGCCAGTCGCCGCGGAAAACTCAGCTGGCTGGCGCCACTCCCTTTATTTCCCGCACATGAATTACGCCGAACAGAAAAACATTCAGCAAGTGTCCGGGCACGGAGCCCCCGGCGCGCTGGCAGGTCTTGAAAAAAACCACGACTTCCACCATATGTACCACAGCCAATATCATCAGTATGCGCAGCCCCCAAATACCCGCCTGGGTGTCTCCCACGAATAGCGCCAGGCCTGCCAGAACGGCATAGCTTGCAAGTAATATCATCTTTGCTGCGGACATTTAATTCTCCCTGGGGATTGTATTTACGGGTAAGCCTGCGGGTCCAGGCGGTGCATTTCCGCCTCGATCCAGCGCTCAACCTCCTCCATCAACTCACCGGCTTCCCGACCTTCTGAAGGCACCGGCTCGCCGATCGAGACGTCAATGGTACCAGGCAAAAACGAAAAAGAACGGGCTGGCCAACACCGCCCTGAGGTAACGGCAATAGGTATAACATAGGCGCCAGTGGTCACCGCGAGTCGGGTAGCGCCACTTTTGTAATTGCCTTTTTTGCCCCGTTCAATGCGAGTACCCTCGGGAAACATAATAACCCACTTGCCCCGGTCCATCAGCACCTGACCCTGCTCTGCAACCTTGCTCCAGGCCTCACTGCGCTTGCCGCGATCGATATGAATCATGCCCAGGCTCCCGATACACCAACCAAAAATCGGGATGCGCAACAGTTCTTTCTTAAATACATAAGCCAGCGGATGGGAGGTCATGCTGGGGAAAAAAAAGGTTTCCCAGGTAGACTGATGCTTGGGACACAGGATTACCCGCCGCATATCATCTGCTGCGGGCAGGTTATCTTCCCCGTGCAAGCGGTACTGCACACCGCCCAGGATCCGCGCCGCACCGACGACACCTTTTAGCCAGGGCACCGCGAACCACCACCACAGTTTGTCGTGTGGTAAAAACAGCGTGCAAAACACCAGGGCCAGCCCCATCGGGATAATAGATATTACTATCCATGCGAATACCAGGGTGGAACGAATAAAGTTCATGCAGATAGTTCCGGAAACTTACTGTGGTGCATTAAAGCAGATTGTGGCGCCCAGAGAAAATATGCTGACTGTTTTCTGCGGCAAATAGCGTTACCATGGACATGAAAACGCTGCAGGGCACCTTTAATGGCGATGCGACATCCCCGGCTTAACTCACTAAGTAATGCAGCCTGTGCCGACGGGGACCACTGCCACGAAAATGAATTGGTGCACAGGTGCGCCAGCAAGGCCCTGCAACGCTTGCGCGCCTGCTTACTCCTGTTCTGCTTTGCGGGGATGGCCGGGCAGGTTCATCCTGCCGAAAGCACGCGCCAGGAATTGGTGCGCGATAACCGGGTGCTGGAAATTCACATCAGCACCCATTTCAGCGAAAACATGCGCCAGAACCTGGTGGAGTGGCTGAATTTCATCGCCACCTCATTGCAACAGGTGTATGGCCACTGGCCGCGACAACGCTGGCAGATCTCCGTGACCCCCACATCAGCTGGATCCGCTGACCCCATACCCTGGGCACAGGTCCACCGGGGTGAACCTGACCGCGTGGAGTTCTTTACCGCAGCCCGGGCCAGCGTAGCCGAGTTAAAACGGGCCTGGACCAGCTACCACGAACTCGCCCATCTGCTCATCCCCTATCGTGGCTACGGAGACGCATGGTTCAGCGAGGGTCTGGCCAGTTACTACCAGAACATCCTGCAGGCGCGCAGTGGCGTAATCACCGAGCAGCAGATGTGGCAAAAGCTATACGATGGCTATCAGCGCGGCCTGGCCGATACCGCGTTCGATGGTGTGGCGCTGCAGGAAGCCAGCAAACGAATGCGTCAGCAAGGCGGTTTCATGCGGGTCTACTGGAGCGGCGCCTGGTATTTCCTGGCGGCAGACGCTCGCCTGCGCCAGCAATCCGGCGGTAAATACACATTGGATATGGCCCTTGAAAAACTCAATGGGTGTTGCGCAGACCAGCAACTGTCGGTCGTCGAAATCGTGAGCAGGCTGGACCAGCTGAACCGGGTGATCCTGTTCCAGGGCCTGTATGAAGAACTGGTGAACTCCACAAGTATCCCTCCCTATGAGCCCATCTATGCCAGCCTGGGCATAGCGCTGGACAACGGCAAGGTCGTACTGCAGAGCAGTGGCCCGGGTGCGCGCCTACGGCAGCAGATTGCCAGCGGCAAGACCCTGTAATTGTCCGCTGGCGGCGTTATACTAAGCCGTTTGCAAGCTGCCAATTGAAGGCGAACCAGGCCATTGAAAAAACCCGTATCAAAAGATGATATTCGCGCTGAACTGGAGAATGCCACAGAACGCTTTCTGCAACAGGGCGGAAATGTGGAAAACATCCCCCGGGGCATCAGCGGCAAGGATCCCGGGGATGCCCCGATTTTCCTCAATCGCAGATTATTCGTGGAACCCCGCACCAAACGCACCCTGGTGCCGGAAGTGGTAGCGGCAATCGAGGCGCGCCGCAAGGACAAGATGTCGCGTAAACCTCAGCGCAAGCGCAGTCGTCTGCCGCAGCCACGACGCAAAATTATCTACGATGATTTCGGTGAACCACTAAGGAAGGTCTGGGTGGAAGACTAGAGATTTTTAAGCAAAGAAAAAAGGGGCCGAAGCCCCTTTCAGTACACACTAGCTTATCATTCAGGAAAAGCGACGGCGAACGCCACTCAGCAGACCACCCAGCGCCAGGAAGGCACCGCCAGCCAGACCGATCAGGAACAACGGGCTTGCCGTGGTAGGCATTTCCGTAGCTGCACCAATATCCATCATGTCGGAATCATCCAGACCGTCATCGTCTACCACTGCCAGGGCGAAACGATCTTCGGGCAGGTACACGTTCAGCTCCTGACCACGAGACAGATCGCTGGCGCGATAACTGCGACCGGCAATATTTGCACGCCAGCTGCTATCCAGCGTCACCGAGCGGCTGTCGCCCAGGGTACCGTCGGTATGCTTGGGACGAAATGTCATGGTGTTGCCACGCACACGAACCACCTCAACAGAAGTCTTGGCGTACAACTTGCCGTCCTTCTCGTACACGGTCTGACACATCGCCGCAATGTCAGGATTCAGCGCCAGTACTTCCGCAGACCAGTTCAGGTCGGCACAAGTGACTGTAGTACTTTGCACTGCACCGGTACTGGTGGTCTCCTGCGCCATCAGCTGTCCCGCTGACAGGGCAAGTGCCATTCCTACTGCTGCTACTACCTTCTTCTTCTTGGACATGTCAAATCCTCCTTTAGTTTTGATTGACATAGGTTGTGTCGAGCTGCGCGGTCACGATGAATCGCTTGGGCGCATGCCCGACAAAATAAAACGGGTAACAGGTCACCAGGGTGACCGTCTGATCCTTGGTATCTCGTAACAGGCGCTTATCGCCGATTGCCACTATTTCGGTGGCGGCAATGTGAAAACGCTTGGGGCCTTCCAGGGTCTCCAGCAAGATGGGGTCGCCCACTTTGATATCTTTGAGGGCGCGAAAATAACCGTCCCGGTGGCCCGAGATACCGATATTGCCGGGTTCATGGGGATAGGCCATGCCGTCAATGATACCGGCGCCACGGTCCATCACCAGTTCCGAATTGCTCTGGTAGACCGGCACTTTGACTCCAACCGAAGGGATTTCCAGCACGCCCACCACGGGCGGCAGCTCCGCCTGCAGACTGGCCTGGTAATCGGCGACGCGGCCGGGCGCCCACAGGCTGGTGTCGGGCTCGCCTACGCTCTGTTCAAAGGCAAATTCAGTCGCTGGAGCATCTGCAGGAGGCTGCCCTGTAATGGAGGACTCAGCAATATGGGCATCGGCGGCCTGTTGAAATTCAGAGATCCCACTTTGACGCTCCACTTCACCCTGGGCCAGTTGCACCAGGAAAAAGCCGGACAGCACGATACCCGCCGCGTAGCAAAGCAACTCCCCCGAACGGTATACCAGTGCATCCAGTCTAACCGGCATGTTTCAGTGCATTCCCCTAAGCAGATGCAACTTTAAAGCCCGCCTGCAGGCCAGCGCCTGCAAAAACGTTACGTAAACCACAGTCTATATTCTAGTATCTTTATTCAAAGACGCCAGCTTATGTCGATATTGAAATATAAGCGTGCAATGTAACCCCATTATTCTAACGACTGCAATAGCAATTTAGGCGCCGTTCATGCTTTTAACGTATATCAATGAGACACCAAGCGCTTTATCTCGCCATAAGCCGTACAGAAATAGCCGCCTGGTATCCACTATTTAAACTGACAGCACCGCCGATGCTTATTGCATTGCAATAAAATTCAAGCATGACTACCTTAACACGCTTAACCGTCCCCGGAGTGCCACCGCAATGAGTGATGCAATCACGCCATTTACCGTTAATATTGCCGAGTCTGAGTTACAGGACCTGCGACGGCGGCTGCAGCAAACGCGCTGGCCCGAACGGGAGACCTGCGACGACTGGAGTCAGGGAATGCCGTTGGCCTACACCCGTGAACTGGCGGACTACTGGGCAACAGACTACGACTGGCGCCGCTTTGAGCGCAAACTCAACAGCTGGCCCCATTTCATAACCTGCATCGACGACCTGGACATACACTTCATCCACTGCAGGAGCCCCCACGAGGACGCCCTGCCGCTGATTATTTCCTACGGCTGGCCCGGTTCAGTGGTGGAATTTCACAAAATCATTGACGCTCTGACCGATCCCACCGCCCACGGCGGCAAAGCCGAAGATGCCTTTCACGTGGTGGCACCCTCACTGCCCGGCTTCGATTTCTCCGGCAAACCCGAGACCACCGGTACTTCAGTAGAAAAAATCGGCGGCATGTGGGGGCAACTGATGGCCAGGCTGGGGTATGACCGCTATGTGGCCCAGGGTGGCGACTGGGGCAGTATGATCACCCAAAGCATGGGCCAGACGGAAACCACCCATTGCGCGGGCATTCACATCAATATGCCGATAGTCGCGCCCGACCCGGAAACCATGGACCAACTCACCCCCCAGGAGCAGTCGGCCCTGGAGGGGATTAGCTTTTACAGCGAGTGGGGCTCTGGATACTCCAAGCAGCAGTCCACCCGCCCGCAGACGCTGGCCTATGGCCTGGCGGACTCTCCGGTTGGTCAAATGGCCTGGATTATCGAGAAATTCTACGCCTGGACGGACTGTGAGCAGGACGGCGTCAGCCATCCCGAGAACATATTGTCGCGGGATGAAATGCTGGATAACGTCATGATGTACTGGCTCAACAATTGCGCAGCCAGCTCAGCGCGACTGTACTGGGAAAGTTACCGAACTCCCAACCTGGACCCCATTACCATGCCCGTGGGTTGTACTGTTTTTCCACGGGAGATCTTTCGCTGCAGCCGGCGCTGGGCCCTGAAACGTTTTTCCAACTTGATTCACTGGGGCGAGCCCGAGCGCGGCGGTCATTTCGCCGCCCTGGAGCAGCCGGAGATTTTTCTACAGGAGGTGCGCGACTGCTTTCGCCAACTACGCTGAAAATGCGCGCCTAAAGCGAGTAATCCTTGTTAGTGATCAGGCTGTTACTGAAGGAGGGCTCGTCCTCGTCCTCGTCACCTTCATTTACGCCCGCCGGCTCCAGCAAAAAATCAGGCTCTTCAGTTTGATCGTCCAGCGCCTGCCAGCCGAAGGAGGTTCCCGCGCTTGCCGGCAAGCTCTCCGGGCTTGCTGCAGGAGCGCTGTCCAAATCGACCACCGATACACTGGTACGTGAATGATCGCTGCTGTCCAGCGGATGGGGTTTGTCGCGGGTAGCGGGTAGTTCCACGGGCAACTCTTCCACCAGTTCCAGGGGCGTGCCCGTATGCAGCGCGGTATCAGGCGTTAGATCTGATAACAGCGGTGGCGGCGGCTCGGGCCAGGACAAGGACTCCCCCTGGTCGGGAAATTGATACGCCGCTTCCGGCAGTGCCGGATCCAGTGTTTCAGGGACGGGCTCCAGGGGCAAGGTCTTCTCAGCTATGTGCGGTTGAGGTTCTGAATCGTTCTCGCCGATGGAGTGCCCGCGGATACTGCTGCCTATAAATTCCAGGTTCTGCAGCGCCACATCGAACAACCCGGGAGCAGGTTCAGTCTCACCTGCAGGCGCCATAGCGTCCGCCAGGCGCCTCCCGCTAGTCACCGGCGCCGCCGCCATCGCCCTGGCCAGGTTAGGTGTGTGGCCGGGAGCGGCGGTTACACCGACTTGCGCAAGCGCCGATCTGTCCAACATCACCGCCTGCTCCGCCAGGGTAGGCATTGGATCTTTGGCAACCTGGCTATCGCCAGCCCGCCGCGCAGCAGCGTCCGCCATGATCGGCAGGGGCAATTCGTCCGGGGCGCGCTGGGTCGCGGCCGGTTCGACCTCCCTGGCCACGGCGTCACCGGCAACAGCCAATAACGGCATATCCTGCTGTTCTTCCGTCACTTCCGGGCTCGGCCCATCGACGTCCTCGCGAAGCGCGCGCTGCTTCAGAACCTCATGGGCGCAATCGGACCAGCGACCAAAATGCGAAGATTCCGCCGGGTCGGGCATGCGGTGTTTGCGGAAACTGCGCATGGTTTCCATGAAACGTTGCTTGACCGCGCGATAATGATAGATGTGATCTTCGGTATTGAGGGGCATGACATCCGTGCCACCGCGAATAATAAGCATCTGTGGCGGCAACTGGCCCTGCAGACTATGTAACAGGTCCGCCAGAAAGCACAGCCGAAAGGCCGAGTGCATTGTGGTCTTGGACTGGGTATTACAGGGCACATAAAGAAATTCACCCAGATCGGAAAACCCGCTGGTGCGCATCAGCAAATTGGCTGAACCGGACAAAGGGCCAAGGGCCACCTGCCCGTTGACAATAAAGTCTACACCGCTGCGCATCGCCTCCAGCGTGGCGCTGCGGCGACGCGACTCGTCCGCTTCCCAGTCGACCAGAAAGACATCGCGACCCTCGGCGCAAAGGGTATCGGCAACCTCGTCCTGCCGCTCCATGCTGTTGTGCGGGGCCTGGGAATCGACATCCGGCGGGATGCCGTGATCTGGGTTTTCAAGGGTCAGGCGCTCCATCCAGCAAGCGAAAGGAGATTCCCGGAAAAGGACAAAGTCTTCTGAGGTATACGTGACGGCGTTATCGACAGAATAGCGATACATAATTACGGCTTGCTTCCCCTCCCCTGGCTGCAAACAGCGAAAGCACTACTTTCACTTAAGCCGTTTGACTATTTATATCGAAATGGCTGGCGGCTGTCCAGAATCGCAGGAAAAAACTCTGCGAGCGGTGCGATAGACAGGCCCGGATAAGGAGGAAAGCCGCGCCTGTCGTCATTGGCGCCGGTAGATCGTCGCCCCACCTACCAGGGTGCGCTCCACCTGCAGTTCGCGCATGGCCATGGGATCCTCCAGCGGGTTTCCGGAAAGTACCACCAGGTCGGCATATTTGCCTGGCTCGAGAGAACCGCGGTTGTCTTCCTGGAATACCTGCCATGCCGCATCGATAGTGACAGCGCGCAGTGCGCTCATAACGTCGATACGCTGCTCCGGCCCCAACACATCGCCGCCATAGGTCTGACGAAACACCTGGCTCCACACGGCCTGCAGGGGTTGCATGGGCACCACGGGGGTGTCCAGGTGTGAACTGAAGCGCAGGCCGTGCTCCTGGGCCCAGCGGGCAGGACTGATAACCGCCGCGCGCTCGGGGCCGATAAAAATATCGCGGTGACGATCACCCCAATACCAGGTATGGGCACTAAAGAAACTGGGGGTCACGCCCAGCGCTTTCATGCGCGCGACCTGGTCTTCCCGGGCCATCTGCGAATGCACGAGGATCATGCGCGGGTCCTCCCGCGGATAGGCGTCCTGGGCGGCTTCAAAGGCGTCGAGAATATCTTCGATCGACTCATCGCCATTACCGTGTATTGCCAACTGGTAACCCGCGCGGTGCAAAGCCAGGACCTGCTCAAACAAATCCTCTCTGGGCACAGCGGCGTAACCACGATACCGGTGGTCACCGTGGAAGGGCGAATGATAGGGCTGGCTGAGGTAGCCGGTATAACCCTGTATGCTGCCATCGGCAATGATCTTCACCGCAGACATGTGCAGTCGATCCGTATTGTAATCCTGCGGATCGTAGGACCCGTCGGCGAGGGCCTGGGCAAAATCTCGCTGAAATGGAAATAGTTCCAGCCGCAGCGGAATAACACCCAGCTTGCTGAACAGCGACAAGCCCTGCGCCAGTTGCGGTGGCACGCCGCCCGATTGAGCGGTGGTCACGCCAATGGCAGCGTATTCCGCGGTGGCCGCTTTTATCATCTGGAAGACCTGCATCAGGGTCAAATCCTGCAACAACGCCATCACCTCCTTGGTCGCAGTTTCTTCCAGCAGACCGTTAGGCTCACTCGAACCCGGGCGCCGCCCTATTACCCCACCTTCGGGGTCAGGCGTGTTGGCGTCGATGCCAAAAGTCGCCAGCGCCACGCTATTCAGCACCGCCAGGTGCCCCGACACATGGCTGACAACGATAGGGTGGTCAGTGGAGACGGTATCAAGTTCCGCCCGGGTGGGATGGCGCTGCTCTCGCAGCAAGGTATCGTCGTAGCCCATACCCATGACCCACTCGCCAGCCTCTGCCCGGTCCGCCCAGCGCTTCATTTCCGCGAGCAATTGCGACATGTCCGTGATTGTTCCCACGGGCGGGCTACTGACGTCCGCAGCCATTGTGCCGAATCCGGAATAGGGAAAATGTCCGTGGGCATCGACAAACCCGGGCAACAAGGTGCGCCCACGCAAATCAACCACTTCGGTCTCCGCTCCCACCAATGCCATGATTTCATCAGTAGCGCCCACCGCCTCGATGCGGTCCCCGCGCAAAGAGATAGCCTGGGCAATACGGTTTTCTGCATCCATGGTGAGCACGTCGCCATTAATAAACACCTGGTGCTCCGGCGGCGCGGGAACACGGATAGCGATTTTCACCAAAACACCCAGTCCGACCACCAGGGCCAGGACCACCAGCACAGCAGATTTCCAATTCATATGAACTTTCCTGTCACGCTCAAAACCATCGGGTGCGCGGCTATTCGTGTCAACTGCCTGCACATCAGGCGACCTCCCCGATCAGCAGTTGCGCCAGGCGGGAGCGATGCCAGGCAGCGTCTCCCCATAACATCTGGGAGTGTTTCTGCCGCTTGAAATACAGGTGCGCAAAGCATTCCCAGGTAAAACCTATGCCGCCGTGACATTGCACCGAGCGCCCCGAGGCATAGGCCGCTGTATCGCTGGCCGATGCCTTGGCCATGTGGGCATCCTGCAGCGCGCGAGCAGGCTCCTCTTCGATAGCACAGGCAGCGCTGTACACCAGCGACTTGCTCTGGTCGATCTGGATCATCACGTCCACCAGTGGGTGCTTCACCGCCTGGAAAAAGCCCAGGGGATGATCGAACTGCTGCCGGGTGGATACGTATTCCACCGTGGTCTGTAACTGCCATTCCGCTGCACCCACCATATCCGCCGCCAGCGTGGTCCAGATCGCAGGCATGGCCTGGTGCAGTGCTGCCAGAGCATTGTCACTGACCGGAGTCGCCTCCACCTGCTCGAAGCTGATGTGGGCCTGGTCCCGGGTAAGATCGACAATCGCATCAGGCAGTATGGTCACGCCGGGGGCGTCCGCTGCCACCCAGTACAGGGACAACCCGGCGGGAGAATGTGCTGATACCAGCAGGCAGCTCACCTTGCGCGCGTCCTGCACATACCAGGCGCTGCCGCTGAGCTTGCCGTCGCGGCAATGTACGTCAGTGTCTGCCACATTCCAGGAACCGTCCCGGTTGGTTATGGCCAGGGTGGCGGCACTGCCAGCGGCAATTTCTTCCAGCGCTGGCAAACCCGTATCCCCGCAGGCTGCCAGCACATAGGTGCTGTTCAATGTAGCCATCAGCGGACAGGGAAAGGCGGCCCGCCCCAACTCCTCTACCAACCCGGCTACGGCTACCAGCGGCATGCCCACACCGCCCGCGTCTTCCGGAACCGCCAGCATGGTCCATCCCAGGTCTACCATTTGCTGCCACAGGCCCTGCTCCCAGGCACAGTCGCTCATGCGCTCCGGGGTGTGGTCACCCGCCACCAGGGCATGCAGCCGATCAGTAGGGAAATTATCGTCTAAAAACTTGCGAGCGGACTCCTTTAGCAGGGCCGCCTCTTCACCAAAACCGAAATTGTCTGATTGCGCCATGACTCTCTCCCTACTTCGACTTTGGCAGGCCGAGCACCCGCTCACCCAGTATATTGCGCTGCACTTCACTGGTGCCCGCGGCGATGGTCATGCCATAGGAATTCATGTATGCCAGCGGCCATTGCCCGCCCGCCGGGGCATGTTCGTCCCCCATGTACAGCGAAGCGCTGGCGCCCTCCACTTCCAGCGCCAGTGCCGCGGTATCCTGAGCTATTTCACTGGCCAGTAATTTATTCTGCAGCTGTACGCGCATGGGGTGATCCAGCAGTGCCGGGACCCGGGCGCGCCGCTGGTTCTGGGCCAGGCCGGCCTCACGTATCACCTGCTGCATGATGCGATCGCGCAGCAAGGGATCGGCCGCGGCGGGCTTGCCGTCGCGAACACATTCACGGGCAAGCTCGATCAGGTTAGCGCTGTTGGTGGCGTGGGTGGACTTGCTTTTCATGCCCCCGGCACGGGGGGTCTGCAATTCGCCGGCACCGCGCTCGTGCAGCAGGGTGGTCATGGCCACCTGCCAGCCCTTGCCCAACTCATCCAGGCGATAACTGTCATCGACCTCAAGGTTGTCAAAAATCACCTCGTTAAAGCCGGTTTCGCCTGTCATCTTGATCAGCGGGCGCACGGTCACGCCCTTGCCCAGCGCAGCGCGGATAGGCACTACAAAGTAGGACAGGCCATCGTATTTATGGGATTTATCTGTGCGCAGCAGCAGGATCATCCATTCCGCGAAATGCGCCAGCGAGGTCCATACCTTGTGCCCGTTTATGACCCATTTGTCACCACTGCGCTCGGCAAAAGTCTGCACATTGGCCAGGTCAGATCCCGCGCCGGGCTCGCTGAAACCCTGGCACCAGATGTCCTCTCCGGAAAACAGCCGCGGCAGCAGGCGCTCCTTCAAGGCCTGCTGGCCATGGTAAAACACCGTGGGTGCCGCCATGCCCAGCCCTATCACGTTGGGCAGGAAGGGGGTACGCGCCCGGATCATCTCCTCATTGGCTATGCGCTGGCAATCCTTACGATCGCCGCCACCCACTGCCTGCGGGTAGTCGCAGCCTATCAGGCCCGCATCGTAGGCGGACTTCTGCCAGGTTTGCAGGTAATCGAGCTGCTCATTGGTCATGATCTCCAGGGGCGACAATGGCAGGCGCACCGGGGGCTCTGCGGGCCGGTTCTGCTGCAGCCAGTCACGACAATAGTCGCGAAACTCCGCCTGTTGCGGGGTGTCTTTGCGGGCCTGATCTGACATGGGAGTCCCTCGTATCGCTGTCGTTGTGTACCCGGCGTGTGCCCCGGGGCGAGACGCTGAATTCTACCGATGGCGTCTGCAGGAGAAAAGCGAAGTGGACGAATCTGTCCGGAGAAGTTTAATAATGCGGCGGTTTTTCGTCCTGCGGGCCACCTGCCTCGTCGGTTTCGTGGCGCACGGCCTGCTCGTCCTGCCGCTGCTTCAACAACTCGAGCTGCCGCCTCAGCAACAGGATCTCCTGCTGCTGGGCGGACATGACATCATTCAGGGACTGCACAGTATCCTCCTGAAACGCCAGTTGGCTCTGCAACTCCATCAGATCCCGTCGCAGTTGATCAATTTCTTCGGCCACACCCTGTCTCCCGCTTGCCTGAGCGCAGCAGGCTAATATACTGCCTGCGCAACAGCAAGGAGAGCCTGCCCCATGAGCAAGCGAGAAAAAGGAACCGGCCGGCTGGTGTACTCCACCGACGGTGGCCGCCTGTGTCACCAGTGCCATCGGCCGGTGGGAGCGTGCGTGTGCGGAAAGGAGAGGCCCGCGGCGACCGGGGACGGTATTATCAGGCTGCATCGCGAAACCAAGGGTCGCGGCGGCAAGGCGGTAACCCTGGTGAAAGGGGTGCCCCTGGCGGGGCCGGAATTGAAGGCATTGGCCAAAAACCTGAAGCAGAAATGTGGTGTTGGCGGCGCCCTGAAGGACCAGACCATCGAAATCCAGGGGGATCAGCGTGAAACCATCAGAAATGAATTAGAAAAACTGGGCTACCGAGTGAAAATTGCGGGAGGATAATGGATTTTATAGAATATGCCCGACTTTAATGCCATTTTACCCTCCACTTAGCCGATCTTATACCATCACAGCTTGACTCTCGGCAGTCCTCCGGGGCCAAGACCTCCTCAGTTACGCTCTCTTCCCAAATATTTTGTGAAATAAGCCATGTAAACGTTTATTTTTATTGGATTTATTTTTTCCATGTGTTAAAAAGTTAATCGTGAGCACGGAAAAGTCGGGAAAGTGAGACTATCTCCAGAACCGATTTCAACAATAACCGGGCCACACCAGACCATAAGAAGCGAAACAGCAGTATCTGACGGATTAGTCATCCCTGCGAGGAAGCAGTTATGTACGTTACCGCAGAACACCTGAGAGACCAGGTTATCCGCCCCACCCTGAAGTACCTGGGAGCATGGACACCCGACACTGAGTCGTTCCTGCTCAATGCCGCCATCGATGCCCCTGAACTGGGCTTGTTCTCCGCACGCAATGAAGGCTTGGGCCTGTTCCATATCACGGCGTCACAACACCGTGATCTATGGAACCGCTACCTGGCATTCAATCCGGACGTGGCGAGCAGGATACGCGGACTGGCCAGCCAGCGGGCCTTCCTGAGTGACCCGGACAGCGAGTTACAGACCAACCTGAGCTATTGCACTGCAATCGCATGGTTACTGTACCGGCGCGCCGGGGGCAGCGTGCCTGAAAGCACCCACGCGGAACGCGCCACCGCCTGACACACCGGCTCTTGGGCAGGGCACCAACCGGGCTTCAGCCGCCCTGCTGAACAAGCGCGTGCCATTGCGGCAGATCTTCCGGTCGATCAATATCCACTTTCTCAGGCAGCGACTGCCAGTTCCAGCCCAGTGCGGCCAGCAGCGACACTGTCTGCTGGTAAACATGATCCGTTCCCCAATCAATGCCTTCGAATAACTCTCGCGCTATGCGCCTGGCGCCGATCAGCACATAACCCCCATCTTGCGCGGGCCCCAGCACCAGGGGCGCCTGATCCAGCGCGGTCACTGCCTGCGTGAGATATGGCCCGTCCAATCCCGGACAATCACTGCCCACCAGTATCACCCGCTCATAACACGCCAGGGCGTCGCTGAGGGCATGAAACATTCTTTCACCCAGATCTGCCCCTCGCTGGAGCAACACTTCACCCACACCATAAGCCAGGCAATCCTGAAACAGTGGGTGTTGCGCATCGCTGGTGACGGCCAGTTGCACCGGCCCCACACCCGATGCCACCAGTTGCCGCGCAGTCCAGCGCACCAGTGCACAGTGCAGATCGCAGGCTTCTGTTGCACTCAAGGTGGGGATCATCCGTGTTTTCACCTGTCCTGCCAGGGGCGCACGGGCAAACTGGATTAGCAGTGCTGCCGGGGCTTCAGCGGGCATAGTAGTAATGCCACAGGCGCTGGGGGGACACACCTAACAAATACGCCAGGCGCAGCGCCCACATGCGCAACACAGTGGTCAGCACGCCGCCCTCCTCCCAGCGCCGGCTGGAGGTCACTACCGGCTCACTAACCACCAGGGGCGGTGAGTGGCGGCGCATAGCCTTACACAGCGCGACATCCTCCATCAGGGGAATGTCAGCGAACCCGCCCAAGGCCAGAAAGAACTGCCGGCGCATAAACAGCATCTGGTCTCCAGTGGCTATTCGGGTGATTCGCGAGCGCTGATTCATACACCACTCTATCAGCCGAAAAACGCGCCGCTTGCCGCTAAGGCGCACCCTGCAAAAACCCCACTGGGGCTCCTGCTGGAAATACAGCTGTAATTTTTCTGCACTGCACCCCGGCCGGGAGTCCGCGTGCAAAAAACACAGGTATTGTCCGGTAGCTACCCGGGCACCGAGGTTCATCTGCAGGGCCCGACCGGGGTCACCCAGGAGGAACTGGTCGCACAGTGGCATAGCGCGAACGGCAGACTGGTCACTACTGCCGCCGTCCACTACAACCAGTTCCGCATCGGGATAGCGCGCGCGCAGGTCGCACAACAAATCTGCTATGCCGGCCTGTTCATTGAGCATCGGAATAATAAAGCTTACCGGGAACATCAGCTGTCCAGGGCACCACCGCAGCTGCTGCCCTGGCCAGCGGTGCAGCCATAACAGTGCTCCCCTGTGGCCACCGCAGCGCCTTCCATATCCACCTCAGCCAGCAGATCGGCGATATGACGGCGATCGCTGGCCAGCACCGGGAGTTCCAGCATCTGGTTAAAATCACAATCGTAAACATAACCCTGCCAGTCGATACTGACCAGACTGCGACACATCAGGGTTTCCAGGTTGTCTGCGCTGAAATTGTCACGCAACAGTCCCATGTACTCGATGTACTGCCCCTGTGCCAGCAGTACTGCACCGAAACGGCTGATTGGCATATTAGTGATGGTAAACAACTGACTGAAATTGATATCGAAGCGCTGGGACAACTCCCGCCGGTAATCCGCCTCCAGCGCTGCCTGGGGTGGTGGCAGCGCCAGTCCCACCGGGTTGTAGACCAGGTTCAGTGGTAGTTCATCGCCATAACCCAGCCTATTCAGGTGGCGCAGCGCCCGAATACTGTCCTGGTAAACGCCCTTGCCCCGCTGTTCCTGCACATTCTCTTCCAGATAACAGGGTAAGGAGGCGGTAATTTCCACCTGTTCGGCCGCCAGAAACTCGGCCAGGTCCTCCTGCCCGGGCTCGAACAGTACCGTGAGGTTGCAACGATCTATAACCCTTACGCCCAGAGCCCGGGCAGCAGATACCAGATAACGAAAACGCGGGTTGAGTTCCGGCGCCCCCCCGGTCAGGTCCAGGGTGTGTATGCCCGCGCCGGACAGCAGCGCCAGCACCTGCTCAATGGTCTGCTCGTCCATTAACTCGGTGCGTGTGGGTCCCGCGTTGACGTGGCAGTGCGCACAACTGAGATTACACAGATAACCGAGATTAACCTGTAGCGTATCCAGTTTGCCCCGGATTACCAGTGGAAAATCGCTGTGCAACAGAAGGGGACGGGTGTCCTGCATAGACTTAAGAAACTCTCGCGGTGGATGGAACTGTAACGACTAGTAACTGGCGCTGCGCTCCTGCTCTGTAAGCAAGCTGCCGGTAGTGCCCATCATATACTGGAACACCAAATTGTATGACAACACAGCCTGGACATAGTTACGGGTCTCCTTGTAGGGAATGGTTTCCACCCAGAGCTCTACCGAAAGCCCCTCGCCCTCCTCGTTGCGCCAGCGATCCACTCGATGCGGCCCGGCATTGTACGCGGTGAGGGCGAACACCCGGTTACCCTTGAAGCGATCCAGTAACTGGCGGTAGTAGGCGCTGCCCAGCAGTACATTGTGCTCCACCCTATACAGATCCGCGCCGCTGTGTTTCGCCCCCAGGGACGAAGCCACCTGCTTACCGGTCGCTGGCATGATTTGCATCAGCCCCCTGGCCCCCACCGGGGAACGCGCCTCGGGGAAGAAGGCACTCTCGCGGCGGGCAATGGCCATCAACTCAGTGCTGGGCACCTGTTGTGCGCTGGCATACCGTTTGAATGTGTCTTCGTAGGGGGTGGGGAAACGCAGGTCCAGCGCATCCCATGCCTTGGCCCGGTTCGCAGCGTCTATCGCCATGCGGTGCCAGCCCTGCTCTGAGGCCAGCTGTGCCAATTGCTGGTGCTGGGTATTGTCCTGGGTATCCTGCAGCACTTTGAACCATTCGGAATGGGCCAGACCGGGCTCTTCATGGAAGTGCAATTCCTCAATACGCTGCACCGCCGGGAGCCGTCGCAGCGGCACAGCAGCCGCCTTGTCCAAGTCTAATACCTGGTGTTTGAAGACGTAGGCCTGCCCCAACTTGTCCGCAGCGAGAAAACTATAATAGCTGCGCTCCCGGGCCAGCTCTTGCAGGATTGATCGGGCGCTATCGCGCTCCCCACGTTGCTCCAACGCTGCGGCCCGCCAGTAGCGCCAGACCCCCTCCTCGCGTTTCTCCTCGGACAATAGGGGCAAAGTCTGCTCCAGAGCTGGCCAGTCCTGTTCTGACAGCGCCCAGCGCAGGCGTAATTCCACCAACTTGTCTTCCTGCAATCGCGCCAGGGCCGACTGCAACCAGGGTTTGATCGACTCGGTCTTGGCAAACTGTCCCTGCAGCGCGACGGCATACTCTACCTTGTGCGCCTGCTCCGGGGAGAAGGACAGCTCCTGCTGGTACTTACCCCAGTACTGCACCGCCTTTTCCGGGTTGTAGCGCGCGAGGTAGGCAAGCCCGCTACTGGCTATATCGGCAGAATAAGCGCTGTCGCGCGGCAAGGTTTGGCTGCGCATTTTCTCTGGGCGAGCATATACCGCCAGCAGCTTATCCGCCCAGGGCGCCAACTCGGGACTGCCCTTCCTGGAAACATAGGTCATCAGGGAGCGCTCGCGGGCATCAAACGCTTTCACCATGCGCGCCCATACTGCCTCGTCACTCAGTTGCCCGGCCTTGAGCCAGGCGCTGAACAAAGGATCACACTCCTTGGGGCGTGATTCACCATGCACCCATAAACGCTCAGCCCCTTCCCAGGCCGCCAGTTCATCTCCCGAGGCCAGCCTGGCGCGAAAGTAGTAACACTTAAGCTCTATACTGTTGGGCTCATCAGGCATAACCTTCAGGAAATCATCCCAGCGGCGATCCTTACCTGCGCGACGCAGGTAAACAGACAGGAAGCGGTTGGGCAAAGGCGAGTCTTCACTCAGGTTGATAAAGCGCCGCGCATCTGCAGGGCGCACCTTGCCAGCCTGCCTGCTCAATTGAGAGTAATCGAGATATATCGCCAGGGGATAATCGTCCAGCCCGGGACGCATCTGTTCGTACTCGGTCCACTTACCGCGATCAATTGCCTCCATCGCGTCGCCATACTCCTGACGCGATGTGGACAGTGACTCGGCCATGGTATGTGCAGGCGTTGCCAGCGCCACGCCCAGAGTCATCAGCGCTGCGCTGACAAAGGAAAATGGGCAAGTAAAACGCACCGAAGCACACCTCTGATCACGAAACTCGAGGCCGGGAGAATACCCGGACAACCGCACCTAGAGTGATACGCCCGACACGGGAATGCAATAGCTGGGCAAGGTTTTTCCCACCTCCCAAGCTAAAATAACAGACCCAGTGTCGGCACCTCGATATTGGCGTAATCCATGATGACTTCGCGCTTTTCGATGGTATAACCCTGTTCAGCCGGTGACAGTACATCCCTGCGCTGCCCACTGTACACACAGCTCTCACCGCCGGGGCGGGCATAGTAAAGGTGGAAATTACTCAACACAGACAGCTCCTCCCCTCGCTGCCCAACCAACTCAACATTGCCGACAATACGGCGCGTACGCGCGGGAGGGTTCTCGGACCAGGAATTTATTTTGAAGGCCCGCTCTGCGCGCACCATCAGGTGAATATAACCCTCTTCGCGTATCGGGCAGCCCAGTGAATCCGGCCCTTCCAACTCGCGGTCGACGCTGATCATCTCCTCTTTTCCACGCGCCCGATTATCCACCATGACATTGACGCGAGAGGGCATCAGGTAGCGTATCTCGGGGCTAACCAGTGCCAGCCACTGCTGGTACTGGCGGTTATCCAGCAGGCGCGCCTCGTAGTAATAAAAGCGCTCCAGTGCCCGCTGCTGCTGCGGGGTGGCTTCCAGTGAAGGTCCATTCATGATTGACCCTCCACGGCCTGCAGTTCATCCCGCCAGCGCCTGAAGAAATGCCGCGCATAAAATTCGTTGGCGGTCACGCTCACCAGTCCCGGTAATTCTGGATGGGGGGCCTCCTCCCCCAAGCCCAGGCCGTAATAGTAGGGCCGGTCATCGGCGAAATCGATATTGCTGCCCTGAAACTGCTGAACCCACACCTCGGAGTCCTCCTGCTCCAGTATGCCGGCCGGGCCGAAAAAAGAGCTGTAGTTGGTGCGCAGAACCCGCTTGATGCTGTCTGGCGCATCAGCGGGTACCACTGCCCAGGACCAGTACTCCACTTTGCCAGGGCCCCGGGGGTGGGACACTTTGAAGGATGTATTGGACCAAAGAAAAGACAGGTTGGGGTAAATGCCATAGGTCAGGCCCTTCATGCGCGCGCGAATATCGCCTACCCGCTCCGCCGCATGCGACTGTATTTCACGCAGGTACTCCTGAACCTCGGCACCGCCAAACATACCCCCCATGCCTTCCATCCCCCAGGCGACCTCATCTACGGGTGCCCCCTGGGGCATCAAGCGAAAGGTTGCGCCATGGCCGGCTCGTGTTACCGCACTGAAACCCAACTCCTCAATAAGGTCCTGTGCCTCCCGGGGGATAATAGCGCTATGCAAGAATGCACCGTGATTGACATCACCCAATTGATTTTCCACCGGCAGCTTCCAGTTGGCATTGATCACCCAGCGATGGGGAGCACCCAGAAACTCTATGCCGCCAGGAAAGCGCTCAAAAAATGCATCCAGGTAAAAACGCATATCCCCGAGATAATCCTCCAGGGATTCAACGTTTTCGTCGAAGCAGCCGAAGACCATGCCGCGCCATGAGGCCACTCGCGGGACCTGCTTTAAACCCAGCACCGCTTTGTCGGGCTTGTTTGCCACCGCGCTTTCCTGTGGAATGGTTACCAGGTTGCCCTCTACCGAATACGACCAGTTGTGATAGGGACAGATAAAGCGCTTGGTATTACCGTGGTCCGCCCTGCAGACAGGCAAGCCGCGGTGAGTGCAGCTGTTGACACTGGCGTGCAGGCCGCCATCCATTCCACGGGCCAGGATCACGGGTGTTTCACACATATAGGCCTGGACAAAATCCCCCGGATTACGAATCTGCGACTCGTGCCCCAGAAACAGCCAGGCCCGGCGGAAAATACCCCGCTTTTCCAGCTCATAAACGCCAGCATCAGACCAACATCTCCTGCTGACCAGGGATGCGTCCTCGTTTACCAGTTCACTGACACGCATACTCGGATACTCCCAATAAATTATCACTCATTAATTTTTTTGGAGTATACAATCATTTCAGTGGTAAACCGGCCTTGTACGCGGCGGTACTGCATCGCGCCCTGAACCCCGTGGCAGAGGCGCTGTCGGAGCATCTGGAGAACGCCTCAGGCTTGAAGGACTACACCGACCTGCCGGCGATCATGACGGACCTGTTGCTTCTGCACCCCCGGATGGCGGCGCTATTCCAGCAGGCCATTAACCTGCTTGCCATGTACAACCTGACGACCGGTTACTTTCTGTCGCAACGCGTACTGGATTCACCGGGTGGTGGCAAGCTGCAGGACCCGGAAAACATTGCGCGACAGAAACAGTTGTTACACAAGGTCATCCGGGCCATGCTGATCAGCTAGTCGATACTGATCCGGCGTCTTTCAGCCGCCTTCTCCACCATTTTCGGCGCCTCGAGCTTGAGGACACCGTCGGTGAATGAGGCTTTGATATCCGACTCCTCGACATCGCTGCCGAGGTTGAAGCTGCGCATGAACCTTCCGTAACGCCGCTCCTGGCGAATTATCTTGCCCTCTTTCTCTTCCTTGTCCTCCTGGGTGGTCTCCGCCTCAAGGGTCAGGATGCCGTCCTTGACGTGAACATGGATGTCCTCCTTGGCCACACCGGGCAATTCCGCTGTGATCTCGTAGTGGTCATCAATTTCCTTGATATCCACCCGCGGGGCAAAAAATGTGCCTGTTTGGGAATCCGCGGCCTGGGGCCAGGAGTCGTTAAAAAATCGATCCATATCAAATAAATTATTGCGTGGTATTAAAGACATTCGACACCTCCTTTTCCATTTGGCTTGTGTTCATTCTCGGACAATAAATAGGTCCGTGTAAGCGATATTTCAAGGCGTGGGGAAAACAAAGACTATACGATTGATCTATATCAAAATTGCAGGCGGGCTTGCCTTCCCATCGCAAGCACGGAATAATCCGCAACTCCGATTTACCGCCCTTAGCTCAGCTGGATAGAGCATCCCCCTCCTAAGGGGAAGGTCTCAGGTTCGAATCCTGAAGGGCGGGCCAATAAGCTGCTGTTTTAT
>JARFQU010000026.1 GCA_029287595.1 Halioglobus sp.
CTATGAAATATATCGGCACAGAAAATTTTGACCACGAGCAGGTGCCCAAGGTGGGGATTCTGCTGACCAACCTCGGCACGCCCCAGGCACCGGAAAAGAAAGCGCTCAGGACCTACCTGAAGCAATTCCTGTCGGATCCCCGGGTAGTAGAGGTGCCGCGCCTGCTGTGGTGGCTGATCCTCAACGGCATTATCCTCAACATCCGCCCGGCGCGCTCAGCGGCAGCCTACAGCACCGTGTGGACAGAACGGGGGTCACCGCTGCTGTTCCACACCCACGACCAGTCAGAGGCCATGCAACAGCGTATGACGGCCATAGCCGGCGATAAGGTGATAGTGGACTTCGCCATGCGCTACGGCGAGCCGCCCATCCCCGATGTCCTGCAGAGCATGCTGGCGCGAGGCGTGCGCAAATTACTGGTACTGCCGCTGTATCCCCAGTACAGCGGTGCCACCGGCGGCTCTACCTTTGATGCCATAGCCCAGGACTTCACCCGGCGGCGCTGGTTGCCCGAGCTGCGCTTCGTCAGCCACTACCACGATCACCCCGCGTACATCGCCGCGCTGGCGGACAGCATCCGGGCCTTCAGGGGCGAGCATGGTGCGGCGGACAAACTGATGTTTTCCTACCATGGCGAACCGCAAAAATACCTGGACAAGGGCGACCCCTACCACTGCGAGTGCCTGAAAACCTCGCGCCTGGTGGCCGAGGCCCTGGGGCTGAGCAAGGAGGAATATTTCAGCGCATTCCAGTCGCGCTTTGGCCGGGAGGAGTGGTTAAAACCCTATACAGACGAAACACTTAAAGCGTTTCCAGAACAGGGGGTAAAGTCAGTGCAGGTGGTATGCCCGGGTTTCTCCGCAGATTGCCTGGAGACCCTGGAGGAAATCGCAGTGGAAAACCGCGACTACTTCCTGGAGGCCGGAGGGGAGCGTTTTGAGTATATACCCTGCCTGAATGCCACTGACGGGCATATCGATGCACTGCAGGCCATCGCACGTGATCATCTGGGAAACTGGCTGGACTAAATACGCCAACCGTGGGACACCCCAGATGCTACTTGGGCATCAACTCGGCAATCATGGCTTTCAGCTGCTCGTCGGTGAGGTCCGCATTATCAGCATGGCGTTTGACGCTCATATCCTTGGCCTTGGCGAGAATATCATCGGCGGACATACCCTCCCAGTCTTCGGCCGGCTCATGGCAGTCCAGGCACAGTTCCGGATCAGCGGCCAGGGTGGGGATGGCGATGCCGCAGGCGGCAACCAGGGCGGCGGCAGCTAACAGGTTCTTTTTCATGGTGACTCCTTGGTCGTTTGGAACGATATGCCCTCGGGCATTACCGTCGGCTGGGAGCTGGTTATGATGTGCGATGCCCACACGACAGTCAATACAGGGTTTGCCCTGCGACATACTCTGCCAACCCAGGATGGTAGGCTTGTGGCCAGAAGTGCTTAGCATGACCCTATCGGGCGGGAGATTGACCTTGAAACCAGCGTTTATTCGCATCCTGGTGGCCGTAATACTGCTGTCTTGCTGCCTGCCACTGCGCAGCGAGAAAGCTGACGAGGCTGTGTGGATAGATGTACGCACACCCACGGAATATGCCAGCGGCCATTTACAGCAAGCGAGGCTGATACCCTTCGACGGCATTGAGGCTGGAATTGCAGCACTGCAACTGGATAAAGATACCCCTATCTACCTGTATTGCGCGGTAGGCGGGCGCGCCGAGGTCGCGAAGCAGCGGCTGCAAGCCCGGGGCTTCAGCAAGGTCACCAACGCCGGCAGTCTGGAAAATGCCAGACGGCTATACGCAGAGTCACAAAAAGAGGGCCCCTAAGGAACAGGCCGGGGTCAGTGACCACCCGGGTGGGTGGCAGCCGGCTCCACGCTGCCTATGGCATAGGCCAGCGCAATACCCAGCAGGAATACCAGGGTGAGTTTACCGCGATCATGACTGTGAAAATGCACTTCCGGCAAAAGGTCACTCAGGGCAATGCAGATAAAGGCACCCGCTGAGAAGGCCAGCGCGGCGGCGACCACGTGAGAGCGGGTGTCTGCCAGCAGGTCTACCCCGAAGAAAAACAGCAGCGCGCCCAGCGGGCACATCAGCGCAAACACCAGGTTGGCGGTCGCCCGCTCACCGCGGCTCCAGCCCCCCGCCTCCATAATTGTGCTGATGGACATCGCGTCCAGGGGCTTGTGCAGCAAGATGGCCAGGAATACCCCGATACCCGCAACGCCCGCGACCTGGCCGTGATCGCCCAGCATCACCGCACCCAGGGCTACGCCGTCGATCAGCGTATGCAGCGCCAGACCCAGCGCGATGCCCACCCAACTCAGGCGGCTTGCCGGCGCCACCTGGGCGTGGCCATGGTTGTGATGATGGCTGTGATGATCGTGTAGTTGTTCTTCCTCGCCGCTGAAGTCGTGCTTGTGGAAATGGAACAGCCGCAGCAATAACAACATGCCAACCAGGCCAACCATCAACCACCAGACGCTGATATCCACCGCACCGGCGCTGCCCTGCATGGCAACGCTGTGGGGCAGCAGATGATAGAAAGCCACCCCCAGCATCAGCCCGGAGACGAAACTCATCACCAACTGGGTCCGGGTATGGGTCATTTGCACCCAGTTGGGCAGCAGCCCACCAACCAGCGAAAAGCCCGCGATGGCGAGGCAATACACGAGTAGCAACAGGGCAGGTGACGCCGTCATGGCAGGTTCTTATCGCGGTAGGATTAGCCGTGCATTATCCCACAGACCGCAACACTTGTAACAGAAACCGGCGCTCAGGCGACTGCCGCGTAGACCAGAAACAGGCCAAACAGCAGGGCCAGGGACAGCCACAGGCGGGTAATGGTCGGGGGCAGTGCAGAAAACCACGCAGCCAGCCTGCCCAGGGCGGGTGCCGGGATTACCACCAGGCCCAGGCCCCCGAGAACAAACAGCCAGCCGCACAGCTCCACCGCCCTGGGGAAAGCCACGCCGGACGCTGCAGCAATCAGTGCAGCCCCAAGCAGCAGACGCACCAGGGCCGCCGCGTACAACCAGCGGCTGCCAAATACCCTGTCCAGCAGACCGGGCAATTGCGCCGGCCTCAGGATCAGGAACAGGCTGATGGCGCATATCAGCGCTCCGATCAGTAATACCCATAGCCACATAATTGCGCTCTCCCGTGCCAGCGGCGACGTTAACGCAAATCCATCGCAGTGCCCAGCACTGATACTGAACGGTTTTGTCACCGCGGGTGCCAGAAAAAGACATTGACACTCAAACTAATGACCATTAGTTTGATCGCTTCAACGAGGAGAGCACCCATGTCCATTTACGAGCCCATTGCATCCAGTGATTCCCGCCGCCACCTGCAACTGCGCAGCCCGGTCACCATGGAGCCCACTGGCGAGCTGGTCTGCGCCAATGCCGAGGATGTGGCCGCGGCCATCGCCAAAGCCAGGGCGGCACAGCCGGCCTGGGCCGCTACCACCATGCAACAGCGCAGGGAAATCATCGAACGCGCACTGCAAATCGTGTTGGAACGCCAGGATGAGATCATCGATACCGTGGTGGCCGAAACCGGCAAGGCCAAGACCGACGCCATGAGCATGGAGGTGTTCTCGGTAGCCGATTCCCTGTGTTACTACGCCAAGAATGCCGAGAAATTCCTGAAGCCGCGCAAGCGCCGTGTACATGGCCTGCTGGGTATCATGAAACAGTTGCGCATTGTCTATAAGCCTCTGGGCGTGGTCGGCCTGATCACCCCCTGGAACGGGCCCTTTGTACTGGTGATGAACCAGGCGGTGCAGGCCATACTGGCAGGCAATACCGTGGTGGCCAAGGGCTCCGAGGTAACCCCCTACTCCGCCAAACTGGCCGAAGACATTCTCAACCAGGCGGGTTTACCCGAGGGTGTGCTGCAGGTACTGCTGGGCGACGGTGACACCGGTGCGGCGATCGTACGCGGTGGCGTCGATAAAGTTTCCTTTACGGGCAGTGTAGCCACCGGGCGCAAGGTCGCCGAGGCCTGCGCCAGCCAGTTAATTCCCTGCACCCTGGAACTGGGCGGCAACGACGCCATGATCGTCTGCGCCGACGCCGACCTGGACCGGGCGGCAGACGGAGCCTGGCTGGGCTCCTGTATGAATACCGGCCACTACTGCTGCGGCACAGAGCGCATCTACGTGGTGGCGGAAGTCTATGACGAGTTCCTGCGCCTGGTATTGGAAAAGGGCAAGGCCCTGCGCCAGGGTCAGCAACACGGCTGGCAGGAAGATGTGGGCGCCGTGTTCTGGGACCGACAGATGGCAATCATTGAGGCCCATGTGGAGGACGCCCGCGCCAAGGGTGCCAGCATCCTGGTCGGCGGCCGTCGCAACCCGGACCTGCCCGGCCTGTATTACGAACCTACTGTCATTACCGACGTCACCAACGAGATGGACATCATGGTACTGGAGACCTTCGGTCCGGTGCTGTGTATTCAGAAGGTAAGCAGCGAAGAAGAAGCCATCGCCCTGGCCAACGATTCCGAGTTCGGACTCAACGGCAATGTGTGGACCAAGGACAAGGAAAAAGGCTATCGCCTGGCCACGGCTATCGATACCGGCTCCTGCAGCGTAAACGATATGGCGGTGAGTTACGGCATCCCCGCCGCGCCATTCGGTGGCAAGAAAAACTCAGGCCTGGGTCAGGTCAACGGCAAGAAGGGTCTGCGCGGCTACTGCCACGAGATGCCCATCGTAATCGACCGCTTCGGTGGCAAGATGCAGAACGCCTATCCCAACAGTGCCGAAAGCGCCGAAGGCATGAAGAAACTGATGAACTTCCTGTGGGTGAAGACCCCACTGGGTCGCTGGATGAGCTAGGGGCGGCACCCGGGGTTTTAGATCAACACCAGGTTATCCCGGTGAATGAGCTCCACGTCCAGCTCATAGCCCAGGATAGATTCGATTTCGCTGGAGGCTGAGCCCATAATGCGCCGGGTATCCTCCGCGCCGTAGTTAACCAGGCCACGCGCCACTTCCACTCCCTGGGGGTCGCGGCAGGACACCATGTCCCCGCGGCTGAAATTACCGTGTACGCCACGCACACCGACCGGCAGCAGGCTGCGGCCCGATTCACACAGCACCCGCACGGCGCCGGCATCCAGCTCAACACTACCCTGGATCTGTACCATACTGGCCAGCCACTGCTTGCGGGCATTCTGGGGCTGTTTACCGGTGCGCAGCCAGGTTCCCACATCTTCCCCCGCGGTGACACGGGCTACCACATCGTCACGGCGCCCGGACGCAATAATAGTTTCGGTACCGGAACGCGCCGCCAGGCGCGCCGCCCGCAGCTTGGTAACCATGCCGCCGCGGCCCAGCACACCGCCCTCCCCGGCCATGCCGTCCAGACTGGCATCGTGCACGTCACAGACCCGCACCAGTTCGGCACCCGGATTATTGCGCGGGTCTTCCTGGAACAGACCCTGTTGGTCCGTCAGCAGCAACAGGGCATCGGCATCGATCAGGTTGGCCACCAGAGCCGCAAGGGTGTCATTGTCCCCGAAGCGAATTTCATCGGTAACCACAGTGTCATTTTCATTGATTACCGGCACTACGCCCAGGCGCAGCAGGGTATGCAGCGTGCCTCTGGCGTTCAGGTAGCGGTCCCTGGCGGTGATATCGTCGTGCCCCAGCAAGACCTGTGCAATGGGAATATCGTGGCGGTTGAAGGCATTCTCATAACTTCTCACCAGGATCGACTGGCCTACCGCCGCGGCGGCCTGCAGGTCGTGCACCAGGTGCGGGCGGGCGGTCCAGCCCAGGCGCACAATGCCCGCGGCTACCGCGCCACTGGATACCAGCACCACTTCACAACCGCGCTGGCGCAGCAACACCAGCTGCTCTACCAGGCCGCTGATCATCACCTCGTCCAGGCCGCGCCCATCGTCGGTGAGCAGCGCGCTCCCCACCTTCACCACCCAGCGCCGGGCCTGTGCTATTTCCTCACGTTCGGCCATGGTTCTTCCTAGGGTACGTATTCCACTTCGACATCGAACTCATCGTCATCGAAGTCGTCATCGTCGTCAATTTCTTCCTCGGGTCCACGCCGATGTCGCGCGCGCAACTCGGCGATACGCTCCCGGGCCTCCTCCTGCATACGGGTCTGCAGTAACTGTTCGGCTTCCAGCAGCTCGGGATCCGCCGCCTCGCGGGCGCGACACTCTTCCAGGTAGGTCATCAGGGCACCGCACAGGGCATCAGTGCCCTCCGAGCGAATAGCGGAGATACTGTAAACCGGCCCTTTCCAGTCCAGCGCAGTCAATACCGCTTCGCGCCGCGCCGCAAAAGTCTCGTCATCTACCAGATCGCTCTTGTTGAGCACCAGCCAGCGCTCTCGCTGGGCCAGGGTGGGGCTGAAACGCTCCAGCTCACGCACTATGGACAGTGCCGCATCGGCCGGCTCCACGCCGTCGTAGGGCGCCATATCGACCAGGTGCAGCAGGATTCGGTTGCGCGTCAGGTGCTTGAGAAAGCGAATACCCAGACCCGCCCCTTCGGAGGCTCCCTCTATCAATCCGGGAATATCGGCCACCACAAAACTGCGATGGGCCTCGACTTTTACCACCCCGAGATTGGGCACCAGGGTCGTGAACGGGTAGTCAGCCACTTTCGGCTTGGCCGCTGACACCGCGCGAATAAACGTCGACTTGCCGGCATTGGGCAAGCCCAGCAGGCCGACATCGGCCAGCACCTTGAGCTCCAGTTTGAGGGAGCGATGTTCGCCCTCACTGCCCGGGGAAGTCTGGCGCGGCGCGCGGTTGGTACTGGATTTGAAACGGGTATTTCCCAAGCCGTGATAACCGCCCTTGGCCACCACCAACTGCTGCCCGTCAACGGACAGGTCCCCCAGCACTTCGCCGATGTCCTCGTCGATAATAGTGGTGCCCACCGGCACTTTCAGCACCAAGTCCTCACCGCTCCTGCCGGTACAGTTGCGTCCTCGCCCACTCTCACCGCTCTCGGCGCGATAACTGCGCACGAAGCGGTAGTCCACCATGGTATTGAGGTTGACGTCGGCTTCGATAATCACGCTGCCGCCATCACCCCCGTCACCCCCATCGGGACCACCCTTGGCAATGTATTTCTCGCGCCGGAAACTCATGGCGCCATTGCCGCCGTTCCCCGCGAAAACCTTGATACTTGCCTCGTCTACAAATTTCATCTGCTTCTCTAAAGTTCGTGCTTCTCAGCTTGGCTATTTCCAGCTATCCGGGGGCAACTCCGATAATAAGGGATCGAGTGCTGCTATGCCGCACCCGAAGCGCCAGTCCTAAGCATCCTGAAGATAAAAAAAAGCCCCGTCAATTGACGAGGCTTTTTGGTGTTTGGCGTTTCAGCCGCGACTCAGGCGCCCACCACCTGTACATACTTGCGGCTCTTCGGGCCCTTGACTATGAATTCAACCTTGCCCTCCGCAGTCGCGAACAGCGTGTGATCCTTGCCAATACCTACATTGTCACCAGCGTGAAAACGCGTTCCGCGCTGACGTACCAGGATATTTCCTGCCACTACCGCTTCTCCGCCGAAGCGCTTCACACCGAGGCGTTTGCTTTGGGAATCGCGTCCGTTGCGAGTACTACCACCAGCTTTCTTGTGTGCCATGTTTCAAACCCTCCTGTTACGCCGAGATACCGGTAATCTTCACTTCGGTGTACCACTGGCGATGGCCCGCCTGCTTGCGATGGTGCTCGCAGGCCTCTGCCTGCTCGCTACGGCAAGCCACGCGGCACAGCGCGCTTTGTTCGATGCTCACCTGCATTACAACCGGGCGCACGCCGAGCTGTATGCCCCGGCCCGTATCGTCGAACGGCTGCAAGCCGCCGGTATCTCCCGCGCCGCCATCACCAGTCGCCCACCGAGCCTGGTACTGCAGCTGCACCAGGCCGCGCCCGGGATCGTGCTGCCATTGCTCGGCGTGTACCGCGACCTGGGTGAGAAACAGACCTGGAGCGATGACCCGACCCTTCCGACCAGGGT
>JARFQU010000053.1 GCA_029287595.1 Halioglobus sp.
ACGGTGTTATCCCAACGGATTGCCCAGTTGTCGCCGGTATTAAACTGGAAGGCGTTGGCTTGCGAACTGATGGCGGTGAGAACCGACAATGCGAGCAGTTTTTTCTTCATGGTGCTATCCCTCTGAGGTTTTTTTAGTTCAGATGTAGAAAGTCCGCAGCTCTTTGGCCACGCTTGTTATTTTCTATTGGACAGGAAGCCCTGTCTTGAATCTGTCATATATTTGCAATTTTTAGTTATGTTCAGTTTTCACTTCGCCCGGTCTGACGGCCCGGGCATGAACTTATTGCATCGGACAGCGGAATCGCCACTGTCACTGTACCGCTGATGCGGGCATATTCCGCTTATTTCGTGGCATCGCCCTACCTTGGGGGGTCGCCGGATGAAACTGCACCTTATATTTAGTGGCGCCATAATATCAGTTTAATATATTAGGACAATACCCCGCGCCTATTGATTTAAAACATACTTTTGTGACTTTAGGCCAGTATTTAACCCACCCGGGGCATAAGCATTGCCATTGCAGTCGGCTGTTTGCGAAAAATTACTAACGGTCACTCACGCGCCGGCCAGCGGCCTGGCAAGGACATGTCGCAGCACCTGTCCATAGCCGTTGAACTGTGGCACATCGCGCAGCGCGCCCTGCTGCTGCAGCCGACGACGCAAACCCTGCAGACGATAGCAGGGTACGCTGGCCATGAAATGGTGCTCCATATGGAAGTTCACCCCGTTGGGTGCGAATACCAGGCGCTGCCACCAGGGTGCGTCCACGGTACGGGTATTCATGCGCGGGTCGGGATCAAACAGGTTCGGCACCGCGGCGTGCTCCGCCACCTGCCGCACGCGAATGATCAGCATAAATACCGTCAGGTAGGCCACCGCCCACAGCAGGTAGGTCCAGCCAATACCGCAGGCCCACAGTAATCCGAACAACAGCAGCTGCACCGCCAGTTGCTGCAGGAAAGGCAGCGCGCTGTCGCGCTGCTCATGGGAAATGGCCCCGGAGGCACCGCGGAAAATATAGGCCATGAGTTTGATACCCGTCTGGCCTGTCAGGTCGCGCACAACCTTGCGCCGGAAACTTTCCCGGGAAATCGGGTAGGCCTGGTAGTTGGGCAGGTCCGGGTCCTGTCGGGTACCGGCCTGGCGGTGGTGTTCCAGGTGGCCACGGGCATAGGAGGGTTGGTCGTTCATCACCGGCAGTGCGCAGCACCACTGCCCGACAACGTCGTTAAGCCGGGGAGTGCGAAACAGGGTGCGGTGCCCGCACTCGTGCATCAATACCGACAGGCCGAGCTGGCGTCCGGCCAGCAGTACGATAGCTAATACTACGGTCAGAGGATTGGTGTAGGTGGATACCAGGGCGAAAATGGCGGCGATCGCCAGCCAGTTACCCAGTACCAGCCGCCAGGCATGCAAATCGCTTTTTGCCGTAAACTCGGCTACCTCTTCCCGGGACAGGTAATCCTTGATCTTCACTGCACGATCTCTTGTTTATCTTACCCGTGCAGCTTAGCGCATCTCCCTAGGGCTATACCACCTTGCCTGCCTGCCTGGGCGTGATATGGCCCGCCTGGCACAACCAGCGGATACAATCGGTCATGCTTTCTTCTATGGGGCGAAAGGTGAAGTCCAGTTCCTGCTCCACCTTGCTGTTATCCATCAGCACCCAGCGGGTCGCGTAGATCATGCCCTCTTCCGTCACCGGAATATCCAGTTTTAACAGCGGTGCCGCCCGGTCAAACAACTTACCCGCGAGGCGCATCGACGGGGCATGCATGGGTAATTTCAATAACTTGCGGCCGGTAATAGGCTCCAGCACCGAGGCCAGTTTGCGCCAGGGTATGTAGTGCCCCCCCAGTATGTAGCGGCCAGGCGGCGGTCGCTGTTCCAGCAGCATCAGGTGTACCCGGGCGATATCACGCACATCCACGTACTGGTTGCCGGAGGTCATCAACGGCACAAAATTGGCCAGGAAGGTTTGCATCGCCACGTGTGGTTCGGTGAGGCCGGGGTCATCCGGACCGATCACAGTAGCCGGGTAGGTAATGTATACCGGGTGTCCCTGTGCCTGGAGTTCACGCACATATTTTTCGCAGGCGACCTTGGAACGGCCATAACCACCACTGCCGGCCGGGCCGGGCGGCGAGTGCTCATCCAACCGGGATGCATTGGGATCAAACAGCGCGGTGACACTGGACACGTGGATAATGGCACCCAGCCCCTGCTCTATGGCCGTGCCAATAACCGTTCGGGCACCCTGCACATTGGTGGCATAAACCTGCTGCGCATCCCCGCCGTGGGTAGATACCATCGCAGCGGTATGAATCAGGGCGTCACACCCCTGCATAGCCTGTTGCACGCTTTTCTGATCAACGATGTCGCCAACCGTGTAGTGCTCAATCAGGTCGGGGCCGTACATGGCATGCATTTTATCGACACTGCGCACCAGCAGGCTGACCTCATGACCGGCATCCAACAGGGCCATGGTGGTGTGGTAGCCGATAAAGCCGGTGCCACCGGTAATCATTACACGCATATTTTTTGCCCCCACTAATTAACCCAGGTACGCCTGCCCGCCGTCAAGGGCGATGCTCTGACCGTTGACATAGCCGGAGGCGTCACTGCACAACATGGCCACAAAACGCCCGATATCCTGTTCACAATCTCCCACACGACCCTGGGGAATGGTAGCGATAAACTCCGCGGCCTCCTCGGGATTATTGTCTATCCACCAGGCCAGTGCCGGAGATGTGGCATGCGGCAGGATGGCATTGACGCGAATACCCTGCCCGCCCCACTCACAGGCCGCCGCGCGCGTCAGCGAGCGTATCGCCTCCTTGGTCGCGGCATAGGCGCCGTAACCGGTCATATCCCACCGTTTCGCGGCGGAGCTGGCCAGGTTGATGATGCAGCCGTCGCCCTGCAGGTGCTCGCGGCATAGCTTCATCATACGAAAGGTAGCCAGTGGCCCGGATTCCCAACCCGCCGTAAAGCTGGCATCAGATACCTGTTCCAATGTTCCCAGCGGTACTTCCTGGGCATTGTTGACCAGGATCTGTAAGCCGCCAAAGGACTGCAGCACGCTCTCCAGGCACTGCTGCAGCGACTCAGCCGACTTGACCTCACACACCACCGGCAGAGCCTCACCACCGCGCTGGGCAATCAACTCACAGGTAGTTTCCAGCTTTTCCCGGGTGCGGCCGGTAACCGCGACCCGGGCACCCTGGTCGGCCAGCGCCAGGGCTATACCCTGGCCCACCCCCTGGCCGGCCCCGGTCACCAGGGCCACTTTATCGTGTAACATCATGCTTTTCTCCGTCTCAGTCAGATTCACTGAACGTTATCGATTCAGGCCGCCAGTATGCAGGTGATCGCCCCGACCTGGCTAAACCAAAAACACCTGATTGATGGACATAATCGGTCATCAGGCCGATGCCAGGGTCTGCATTTTCTCGCGATAACTCTTGGGAGTTTCACCGGTCCAGGCTTTGAAAGAGCGAACGAATGAGCTGGGCTCGGTGAAGCCGAGAAACTCGGACAGGTCTGCCACCTTGGCCTGTTCGTTCAGCAATTTATCTATCGCCACCTGGCAGCGCACCTGGTCCTTGAGCACCTGGTAATTGGTGTTTTCCTTCTGCAGCCGCCGTCGCAGGCTGGATTCCGACATATGCAAATGCTCGGAAATGGCGGCAAAGGATGGCAAGCCGCCTGGCAAATCGATACTGATCAGCGACTTTATCGCGGCGCTGGTACTGGCCGGCTGACGGTCGATGGCAATGAGCTCATACACCGCGTTGTCCAGGAAGCCCTGCAGCGAATCGACGGTGTGCACCAGGCGCCGCTGCAATTGTTCGGCGCTGAACAACAGGCAGTTTTCATCATCATCAAAGTGAATCGGACAACGAAATACCGAGAACAGGCTCTGCTGGTAATCATCATTGAGGTAGGGCGCGGCGATACGAACTTCGAGAGCTTCAAGCGGCTGCCCTACCAGCCAGCCACACAGTGCATGCCAGACCAGCAAGCCCGATGCCCGGGCAACCGTTTCCTGGTAACCGGCCCGATCCCACTGTTGCGGCACCAGGGGCGACTCCTGTTCAGAGAAATTGATATGGTAACTGAGCCTGGCCTGGGCGCCCTCCTCGGTCAGCTCGATATTATGCTGGGTCAGGGGGTACACCAGTTTCTCGAAACGACCCGCCAGGCGCAGCGCTTCGCCCAGGGTGCGGGCGCTGATCATGCAGTGGCACATCAACTCGAAGGATTCACTGCCCACGCCCGACGCCCAGGGCAGTGGCTGTCCCAACGATTGCATTTGCAACACTGCCTCTTTATACAGCCGGGAATACTGCTGCGCCGGCAGAGTATGCCCGGAAGACAGCGAGGCGACCCGCTGGGGTGACAGGTTTACCGACTGGCCAATGGCTTCCACATCCAGACCGATGCGGCCCAGGTAGTCGAATACACGTTGGAATTTACTAGCCGGTACAGTTATTTGGCTCATGGCAAGTGGCGTTAGATTATGTTTATAAATTCGGCGTCTTGCGCCCTACCCCGTGACAGCACCTAGACTATCATAACGGAACAAAAAATAGTTGATGCGGCGGTGACAGCATGACCCAAAGTGGCAAAGCCCACCTTAAACACGAGGCCCTGGTGAGCGGACTGTCAAACACCGTTTTCAACGGCATTATTGCCTGGCTGTTGTTGCGCAATGGCCCGGCCCTGGCCTGGGACGGACAACACAGTTTCGCCGTGGATGTTATCGCGACAGCCTTCATATTGCCGCTGATCGTGGCGCTGATCGTCATTCCCCTGCAGCGGGGCAAACTGCGTAAGGGTAAGTTGCAGTCAATCAACCTGGGGCCGGAATCCTTATTACAGTCCCTAGCAGACCGCTTTCCCGCATCAACTTTCAAGGGCTCGCTGCTATTTGGCCTGATCGGCATGTGCCTGATCGCTCCGTTGACCCTGGCGGGCTTTTTCCTGCTGGGCGTAGAAACCGTGGCACCGCTGCACTACGCTATTTTTAAAGGGCTGTGGGCCGGGGCAATGGCCGCCGTACTGGTGCTGCCCATGGTATTACTGGCGCTGCGCGGGGATATCACCCCGGCGCTGAGCATGAACAGGGGGAATTGACATGGGTTTACTGGAAAACAAGATCGGTGTAGTCACCGGCGCGGGCCAGGGGATTGGCCGTGCCATCGCCCTGTCCTACGCGCGCGAAGGAGCCAGCGTGGTGGTCGCTGATTTCAATGAAGAGATGGGTACGCAAACCGTCGCACTGATACAGGATAACGGCGGCAATGCCACCTTCGTTCACGGCGACGTCAGCGTAGAAGAGTCGGTGCAAGCTATGGTCGAGGCGGCCGTGCAGACCTATGGGCGTCTTGATATTGCCTGCAATAGCGCAGCCGTCAGCCGCGGCTCCGGCCCTATCCATGAATTTGAGCGCAAGGTGTTCGACCAGACCCTGGAGATGTGCCTGACCAATACCTGGTTGTGCATGAAATATGAGATAGCCGCGATGCTGGAAACCGGCGGCGGCGCCATCGTCAACATCTCCTCCAACTCCTCCCTCAGGGGGCAGGCCTACAACACCGCCTACGCCGCCGCCAAAGGCGGGGTCAATATACTTACCAAGAGTTCCGCGGCGGAATACGGCGCGATGGGCATTCGCATCAATGCAGTCTCTCCGGGGGTTATCCGCACACCGGGCGTGGAGCAGTACTTTGCAGAACAACCGAAAATTGCCGAGGGCTTGAAAAAGGCCGCAGTGATGAACCGCCTGGGCGAGCCGGAAGAAATCGCTGAAGCGGTCAGCTTCCTGTCCAGTGACCGCGCCTCTTTTATCACCGGCCAACTCCTGTCGGTGGACGGCGGCGGCGCGATACGCTGAGCCAAGGCCCATGAGCGCGATACGCGCAACACTGCTGGGTCTGCTGTGCTGCATAGGCACCGCGGGCGCCGGCGAATTCCAAAGCTGGGAAACCTATGGCGGCGACCCCGGCAATACCCACTATTCCACGCTGCAGCAAATCAACAGCAACACTGTCGCTCGCCTGTCACTGGCCTGGCAATACAACAGTGCCAAAGGGGCTGGCCTGCCCGGCAGCTCCGAGCTGCAGGTCAATCCCATCATCGTGGATGGCGTATTGTATGGGCGCAACCCGCTGTACAACGTTTTTGCCCTGGAGGCGGCCAGCGGCAAAGAGCTCTGGACTCACCAGCCTGCGATAGCTCATGTCGGCATGAACAATATGCGCGGGCTGACCTACTGGCGTGGGGAAGTGCCCGGCAAGGGGCTGGAACAGCGCATACTGTTCACCACCGGGCATTACCTGTTCGCCTTGTCTGCCCGCGATGGCCGCCCCATTACCAGCTTTGGCGACAAGGGCAAAGTCGACCTGCGTGAAGGCCTGGGGCGCGATATCAAGCAGCTCAGTATCAACGCGCCATCGCCGGGGGTTGTCTTTGAAGACCTCATTATCATGGGTTCGGCGGTCACCGAGACCGGCGGTGCGGCACCCGGGGATATACGCGCCTACGATGTACGCAGCGGGAAGCTGGCCTGGACGTTCCATACCATTCCGCATCCCGGGGAAGTGGGCTATGACAGCTGGCCAGCGGATGCCTGGCGCACCGCGGGAGGCGCCAATGCCTGGGCGGGCATGAGTGTGGACACACAGCGCGGCGTCGTCTACGTACCCACGGGCTCCCCCACCCCGGATTTTGACGGCTCCGCGCGCCACGGGGCGAACCTGTTTGGCAACAGTGTCATTGCCCTGGACGCACGCAGCGGCAAACGTATCTGGCACTACCAGACGGTACATCATGACCTGTGGGACCGCGACCTCAGTTCCGCCCCGACTCTGGTTACCGTGACCAAAGAAGGCGTGCGCCAGGACCTGGTGGCCCAGGCTTCAAAACAGGGGGTGATCTACCTGCTGCATCGTGATACAGGAGAACCGGTGTTTCCCATCGCGGAAGTCCCGGTACCTGCATCAGCTATTCCCGGTGAACGGGCCCACCCCACCCAGCCGCGCGTCACCCTGCCGGAACCCTTTGTGCGACAGTCCTTTAACGAGTCTGACCTGAGCGACATCAACCCGGCCACCCATGCCTACGTGAAAAAGTTGTTTGCCAGCGCCCGGCGTTTCGCCTACATGCGACCGCCGGGCCTGGAGCCGATAGTCCTGTTTCCCGGCTTCTACGGTGGCGCGAACTGGGGCGGCGGCGCCTTCGACCCGAGCAGCAACCTGTATTACATCAACGCCACGGAGGCTCCCCACCTCATTCATATCGAAGCCGTGGAGGTAGACAAGGGCAGCTCCATGGGCGTTGGCGAGTTCGTATTCCGCAAACAGTGCAGCGGCTGTCACGGCCTGGACCTACAAGGTTTTTACCCCTACGCCCCGGCACTCACCGGCATCTCGAAAACCTTACCCAGGAGTGAGGCCAGGCGCACGGTGGTGCAGGGCAAGGGCCGCATGATGCCGTTCGCCCACCTGCCGGACCATGAAGTCGACGCGGTACTGGAGTATGTCTATGCCAGGAGCAGCGGCGACACTGGGGCGAAGAGTGGTGACGAGACTGAAACGGCCTATGTATTCGCCGGCTACAACGACTTTCTCGACCAGCGTTACTACCCGGCGGTCAAACCGCCCTGGGGCACGCTTAACGCGATCGACCTCGGCACCGGTCGGCGCTTGTGGCAAATACCCCTGGGAGAGTATGCGCAATTGACCAGTGAAGGGGTGCCCCAGACCGGGACGCGTAATTATGGCGGCCCGGTGGTCACCGCCGGGGGCCTGTTAATCATTGCCGCCACCCCGGACGAGAAACTGCGAATATTCGATAAAAACAATGGCGAACTGCTCTGGGAGTACCAGCTTCCCGCGGCCGGGTACGCCACGCCTGCCACCTATGAAATAGACGGGCGACAATATATCGTGATCACCTGCAGCGGTGGCAAGCTGGGCACCAGAACCGGCGATCAGTACCTGGCATTCGCGCTGGAGAAGTGAGCGTCACACGGGCTGCAACAGATGCCGGCTGAGATCACCGAACAGGTGTGATTCGATCTTACGCTCGGTGAAGCGCCAGCCGCCGGTGTCCTTCGCGAAGGTATCGTTGGCGAAGGTATCGTTTGCAAAGGTATCGTAATAGCGCACACCGATAATCGGCTGCAGGGGAAAGTCGTCTACTGCCTGGAAAACAACCGCATAGGACTGGGCGGTCGCTGTGGCGCCGTCAGCGGCCACATCTACCATCACATTGGTCGTCACATGCTTGGTGTGCGGTGTGCCGTTATCGTCATACAGCCGGGTGAAGGATTTATACATCTGGAGAATGGCCTGTTCGCCGGCAATTTCGGTGACCGCCCCGTCGCCGGTGACGGCGAGCAACCTGCCCCCACTGAACAGGGCGGCCAAATCATCCAGCTTGCCGCGATCAATATGATCCGCGTAGCGGTAAATCAGGTTCTTGATATCGCAGGAATCACATTGCATTACACACCTCTTTTGTATCGATCACCCTTAGATAGCAACTTATTGAACGCGACCGCAGGCGTTTATAAAACTAAAACATGTCCCCGGGGAAGTTAATCATTTCAATTCAAGGTCCCGATAGTCTATGCTTTTACAATAGTACTACATCATTAATATAAGAATCCGGAGCCGATGTTATGCGCAGAATGCCAATCACTGATGCGTTTTTCCTTATCATGGAGTCGCGTCGCACCCCCATGCACGTTGGTGGCGTTAACCTGTTTACCCTGCCCAAGGATGTGGACGACGCCAGCTTTCTCGGCAACCTGGGCGAAATCCTGCGTTATGACGGTGAACTGCGCAGGCCATTCGGCGAGAAGCTGAAAACCGGGCCTCTGGGGATCGCGGGGAACATATGGTGGGAAGACGATGAAGAACTGGACATGGAATACCATGTGCGCCACTCCGCCCTGCCCAAACCAGGGCGCTACCGGGAGCTGTTTGCCCTGGTTTCACGCCTGCACGGCACCCTGCTTGACCGGTCCCGGCCCCTTTGGGAAATCCACCTGATTGAAGGCCTGCGCAATCGCCAGTTCGCTACCTACTTCAAGGCGCACCACTGCGCCATAGATGGTGTTGGTGCCATGCACCTGATGAGCAGCATGTACTCTACCAATGCGCGCACCAAGGTAAAGAGCTCTCCCTTTTCCTATGAAACCTACCGGGAGTACAAGGCGAAACTGGAGGGCAATACGCCACGCAAGGTGCACGCCAAGGAAAATGAAATACGGGCCGTGGGCGAGGTCCTGCGGGAACAACTGGGAGGCACCGTCAACGTGGCCCGGGCGATGCGCGAGACCGCCGGCATCTGGATGGGCAAGAAAAACAAACTGGTAGTGCCCTTTCACCAGGTGCCCCGCTCTGCCCTGAGTACACAGCTTACCGGCGCCCGGCGTTTCGTCGCCCAGTCCTGGCCCTTTGCAAGAGTGCGCGCGGTGGGCAAAGCCTTAGATGCAACGCTCAACGACACGGTGCTGGCAATGTGCGCCGGGGCGCTGCGTCGGCAACTGCAGGATCAGCGGGCTTTGCCCAAACAATCCCTCAAGGCGATGGCCCCGGTATCCGTACGTGCGGCGGGTGATATCGATTCATCCAACGCGGTAGGCATGGTGGTGGCAGACCTGGCCACCAATGTTCGCGACCCGGTGAAGCGCCTGCGGCGCATCAAGGAATCAATGGATGCGGCCAAGGGCTTGTTGCAGCAAATGACCGCCAGGGAAATTCAGATCTATACCGGGATCACCCAGGCGCCACTGCTGCTGACGCAAATGACCGGAATGGGAAGTCGCCTGCCGGCCTTCAGCACGGTGGTATCCAATGTACCCGGACCCAGGGAAAAGCGTTACTGGAACGGCGCGCGACTGGATGGCATGTACCCGGTATCCATTCCCTTCGATGGCAGCTCAGTTAACTTCACGGTAGTGAGCAACAATGACAGCCTGGATTTCGGTATTGTGGCCTGCCGCAAGTCCGTGCCCCATGTACAGCGCCTGATCGACTACATGGAGGAAACCCTGGGGGAACTGGAAGATGCTGCGGGGCTGCGCACTAAATCAGGCAGGCGCAAGCCTGTCAGGAAGAAGGCAACCGCCAAGACAGCGGCCAAACGCAGCGCGAGAAAGGCCTGAGTATTTCTTCAGGCCGCAGAGGTTTTAGCGCAGTAGTTGCGGCGCCAGGTGCTGCACCTGGCTGAGCATCCCCTCGCGCCAGTCCACCCGGGTTTCACCGATAAGGCTGTGCATTTTTTCCGTATCGATACACAGGCTGCCAAAGGCCCTGGGGTTGTCCTGGAATAGCGGCTGCAGGCCTGTCAGTTCCTCCAGGTAGGCGCACCACTGCTCGATACTGACTTTCTGTGAGCCACCGAAATTTACCGTGGTGGCGTCCGTGCTGGCCGCCCCCAGCAGGTAGGGAATTTTTTCGATGTAATCGTCCACATGGATCGGATTGTAAAAGTTGGGCTTGTCCGGGTGCAGGTCAATCGCTATACCCTGCTGCATCATCAACAGGTGGTAATACATCCAGCCACCGTTATCTCCGTAGGGCACACTGAGCCGGGCAATCGTTGTGGGTAGATCATGTTGTCGCGCCACGAAACGGCACACCGTTTCCGCGGCAATCTTCGATATGCTGTAAGTGGGGAACATTACCCGGTGGTTGTCCCCCAGGGGGGCGTCCTCCGACCTCGGTTCCTGCCCCGCGTACTCATACACCGCGGTGGAGGAAAAATGCAGGAAGGCCTTCGCCGAGCGGCAGTGTGACATCAGGTTGCCCACGCCTTCGCCATTCGCCGCGAGGTCGTAGGCGAAATCTCCCGTTTTCACCACCGCGAAATTAAGCACGTAGTCGAAGTCCGCAGGCAGGTCCGCCAGGCTACCCGCGTCTGCCAGGTCCGCCTGCAGTACGGTGGCGCCCAGGGCCTCAATGTCGGCCCGGTCCTCCGCTTTGCGAAATCGCGCCAGGGTATACACGTCGGCAATGCGCGCGAGGTGTTCGACCACAGGCCTGGCCACCTGGCCGGTGGGGCCGGTTATGAGTATTTTACATTTGCGTAGATCGACAGGTGACACTGGCATATAGGGTCATCTCATGAGAATTTAATGGGATTTAGCGAGT
>JARFQU010000074.1 GCA_029287595.1 Halioglobus sp.
GGGCACAGTACTGGCAAGGTTCGGATCGCGGTGTGGGGTAAACCCGTCCGCTGGTTCCGGCGCCTGATCACCTGCCCCATAAGCCTATATCGCGCTAGACGATTTATAGCTGTCGGGGTCCTTGGGGCGGGCATTGTTGCCTGCAGCCCTGTCGAGGACCCCTCCCTGTTTCCGCGCTTTAACCCTGCGACTGCGGTGCAGCCGCCCGAGAAAGAGCGCACGGAGTTCAACCCCCGGCGCAACCTCTACTGGGGCGACCTGCATATTCACACCAGTTACTCCACCGACGCCTACACCAATGGTGTGCGCGCCACGCCGGATGACGCCTATACCTTTGTAACAGGGGGCGAGATAGAACATGCCGCGGGGTACGGCATACGCCTGCAGCGGCCGCTGGATTTCGCGGCGGTGACCGATCACTCCGAGTACCTCGGCGTACTGCGCGCCACCGGGCCGGATCTGCCCCTGAACCGCCGCGGGCTGCGCGACCGGCTGCTACACGATGGTCGACTGCAGAATACCTTGCTCGTCGTGCAGTCCATGCTGGGCTTCGACCTGGAAAATGCCATAGTCCCGGGGTGGGAGGACATCACCCGCAGCGCCTGGCGCGAAATCGTCGCCACGGCACAACGGCATAACGACCCGGGGCGCTTTACCACGTTTATCGGCTATGAATGGACCTCAATGCCAGAGGAGCGCAACCTGCACCGCAACGTTATCTACCGTGGCAGCAAGGTACCGGGCATTCCTTTCAGCTCGGTGGATTCGGAGGACCCGCGGGACCTTTGGGCGGCACTGGAGAAACAGCGTAGCCTGGGCATGGAATCCTTCGCGATCCCACACAATGGCAACGTCAGCGACGGCAGGATGTACGATCAGGTAATGTTCGATGGTGTTGCGATGAATGGCGATTATGCTGCCCGGCGTATGCGCAACGAACCGATCAGCGAAATGTTCCAGGTAAAGGGTTCTTCCGAAACGCATCCCCTGTTGTCCGACGAGGACGAGTTCGCCGGTTTTGAACTTTACGACACCCTGCTGGCCCAGAGCCAGGCGGACTCCTCGGCCGGCGGCAGTTATATCCGAGACGCCCTGCGCACCGGGCTGGAAATGTCCCACAGCGAGGGCTTTAACCCCTACCGCTTTGGCGTCATCGGCAGTTCCGACGGGCACAATGCCAGCGCACCGGTAGAGGAGAACAACTACCACGGCAAACTGCCGCTACTGGATGGCAGCGCTGCCTTGCGCATGGGCAAGGCAAACCTTTATCCCGACGGCATGCCCGGAGGAGCGCGCTGGAGTGCCGCCGGACTGGCGGCGGTGTGGGCGCAGGAAAACACCCGGGCCTCTCTTTACGATGCCATGCGCCGCCGGGAAACCTACGCTACCTCCGGACCGCGTATCACGGTGCGCTTCTTCGGTGGCTGGAACTATTCCCCCGACCTGGTGGAACAGGCAGACTGGATCGACACTGCACAACGCGGCGGTGTGCCCATGGGAGGAAATTTGCCCACGCCACAGGGAGCCGCTCCCAGCTTCGCCGTGTGGGCAATACGCGACCCAGAGAGCGGCAACCTGGATCGCATACAGATGATCAAGGGTTGGCTGGATACGACGGGTAAATCCCGGGAAAAAGTTTTTGATATCGCCTGGTCGGATGAACGCGCGATAGATGCTGGCACAGGCAAACTCCCGCCAGTTGGCAACACGGTGGATGCCGCGAAGGCCAATTACAGCAACAGCATCGGCGCCGCACAATTGGCCACGGTGTGGACTGACCCGGAATTTGACCCGGAGCAGGAGGCCTTCTACTACGCCCGGGTCCTTGAAATCCCCACACCGCGCTGGACAACATACGACGCCCTGAAACTGGGCATGAAACCGCCGCAGCCGACCAGCCTGCAGGAGCGCGCGGTAACGTCAGCGATCTGGTATCAACCCTGATCAAACTGCGTATTGCTGCCATGGGGTCTCGCCCTTTTTTGGAACAGAGCGAGTAATGTGAGCGGAGGCCGTCTGGCCCGTCTGTGCAAAGCCGCTTTGACAGTGGACCCGGGAAGCTCCAACATAACGACCCCCTGACAACTACCCGATGGATTGCCCAATGCTGGAGCATAAGCCCGAAGTGTATCGCGGTCTTAACTACCCCTGGGGTCGGACCGTAACCCCCACGCCCACTGAGCCGCAACAGGTCGCGGAAGGGGTTTACTGGGCGCGCTTTCCCATGCCCATGTCGCTGGACCATATCAACATCTGGCTGTTGGAAGACGAACAGGGCTGGACCGTGGTAGACACCTGCCTGGGAATCTCCAGCGCGAAGGAAGTCTGGGAGCAGCTGTTCAGCGGTTTTATGGCGGGCAAGCCCATTGTGCGGGTAATCTGTACCCACCTGCATCCGGACCATGTTGGTCTGGCGGGATGGCTGACCGAGCGATTTAATTGCGAACTGTGGATGTCGCGAGAGGAATTCCTGATGTGCAGGAATATGGCGGGAGACACCGGGCGCTCCGCTCCCGATATAGCCTTGCGTTTCTATCGCGCGGCAGGATACGACGACGCGCAGCTGGAACGCTACAAGAAAAAATTTGGTAACTTTGGCCGCGCCATCTCCCCCCTGCCCGACAGTTTCCGCCGTCTGGTAGACCGGGAAACCATCACCATTGGCGGTCGTTATTGGCAGGTTATTGTTGGCAGCGGTCACTCTCCGGAACACGCCTGCCTGTACTGCCCCGCCCTGAAGCTGTTGATATCCGGTGACCAGGTGCTGCCCAGGATCACCCCCAACGTCAGTGTATTTCCCACCGAACCCAAGGGCGACACCCTCAAGGAATGGTTGCGCTCCAGCGCCAGGATTCGCGAAATTTTACCGGATGATGTGCTGGTCCTGCCCGCCCATGAGACGCCCTTCTACGGGCTTCATGTGCGCCTTAGCCAATTGATAGAGTCGCATAACAGCGACCTGAATGATTTGTACGATTACCTGGAGGAGCCGAAACGGGCAGTGGATTGCTTTCCCGCCCTGTTCCGTCGGGAAATTGACGGTGGCAGCCTGGGCCTGGCCACCGGGGAGACCCTGGCACATCTCAACTGCCTGCTGGGCCGCCGCCGCGTAACCCGCTCCCGGGACGACCAGGGTGTGGACTGGTATCGACAGATACCTGAATCCACAGACCTTGACGCGACGAAGTACGAAGTCGGCAAAAAAGAGCCGATGGCGACCTAGCTCAAATTCGCAGCGCGTGGCCCGGGGACACCCCGGGCAGTTGTATCAGGCCGCCTTTTCCGCTGGCTGTAAGGGTACGATTTCCGCCGGGGCCCGGCGATGGAAATCCTCCAGTTCGGGCTCTTCCAGTTCCTTCACCCACTGCTCCCAGGAATACGGCCACATGGCGGGATCACCATCGGGATCCAGGTACCAGCTCTGGCAACCGCCCACCCAGACGGTTTTACCCATACCCGCCTTCACATAGCTGTTGAAACGCACCTTGGCATCCTCGGTGGCCTCGACAGTCTGCAGACGTTCATGGCGCCAGTGGTCGATCAGTTTCAGTACATACTGTGACTGAACCTCACTCATGGCGATGACGGAGTAGTTGCCGATAGGCGTATTCGGTCCCAGCATCAGGAAAAAGTTGGGGAAGCCCGGAATACAGACCGAGCGGTAAGCCTGCACCTTCTTCGACCATGCATCATCTATGGACAGACCATCGCGGCCGGTGAGATTCATGGGGCGCATGAAATTGAACGGGTTAAAGCCGGTCGCCAGGATCAGCACATCCAGTTGGTGCTCCGTGCCGTCTTTGGTCACTATTCCGCCTTCAGTAACGCGCTCAATAGCGTTGGTTTCCAGGTAAACGTTTTCCCTCTGCATCGCCTCGTAGAACGTCGAGCTGAAAATAAGCCGCTTGCAGCCCACCTTGTAATCCGGCGTGAGCTTGGCTCGTAACTCGGGATCACGCACGCTTTTGCGCAGGTTGCGCCTGGTGGTCCAGTTGACGAATGCGTGGGCCAGTTTGTTACCGGTCACCGCTGCGGTGAAAATGTGGCGGAAGGCAAATGCGTAGCGCTCTGACAGCTTCGTCATCAGCCGCTGGTTGCCGCGCAATTTGGCCTTGTCGGCTTCCGAATAGACCTTGTCGGGTACACTGCACACCCATTGCGGGGTGCGCTGGAACACCGTCAGGTGCCCGGCTGTCTTGGAAATCTCGGAGATCACCTGGGTCGCGGTGGAACCGGTACCGATAATACCCACACGCTTGCCCTCCAGGCTGACATCGTGATTCCAGCGGGCGGTGTGGAACATATCGCCGCGATAGGAATCCAGGCCCTCTATATCCGGGTAGGCCGGGTGGTGCAGTATTCCCGTGGCAGAGACCACGAAATCCACCACCATTGAATTGCCCTTACTGGTGCTCAAGTGCCACTTGCCATCCCGGTAGTGACACTCCTCCAGGGACTCGTTGAAGCGCACCTGGTCGGTAACACCATGATCGGAGGAAACTTTTTCCATATAGGCCTGTATTTCATTACCGTGGGCAAAACGATGCTCCCACTCCGGGTTGCCCTGAAAAGAGTAGGTATACATATGGGCCGGGACATCACAGGCCACACCGGGGTAGGTGTTCTCGCGCCAGGTGCCGCCCACTTTATCGGCCTTTTCCAATATGGTGATATCGGTAATACCCGCGTCACGCAACTTGATGGCCATCAGGATGCCGGTCATGCCGGCACCTATGACTGCAACTGACGGGTTCTTCACGCTGTTGTTTTGCATAACTATCTTTCGCCTCCACTCACGGCTTGTTTGATGTGGCCACTCTAGAGGAAAGCAGGTCTCTGGCGAATGTTGCGTCGGGACAAATACTTATGAATTGCGGACACAGTGGGCTATACTTTTACCATGGTTGCCAACGTTAGCCTCACCCACCACATAAAGGCCTTGCCCCCGGCCATCCGGGTAATGGAGGAAATGGGCTTCAGCCCCGGGCAATGCCTGGAGGGTACCGGGATTGACGAGCAGGATCTGCTCAGCCCGGACCCCCACACCGAGTTCAGTCTCGAGCAGGAGTTTCGCTTTCACCGCAACCTGCTGCAATTAACCGGGGACCCCCTGCTGGGGCTGTCCATGGGCAGGGCCTATCGTTTGGAGAACTATGGCCTGTTCGGCTACGCCTTTCTCAGCGCCCCTACACTGCGCCACGCCTTAACCATTGTCAGCAATTATGGGCCGCTATCCTTCACCCTGTTCAGTATCAATTTCCAGGTAAGAGGGCGCATTGGCGTGCTGCAGTTTTCCCGTGAGGTAGACATTCCAGCCGACCTGCTTACTTACTACGTGGACCGCGACCTGGTAGCGACTTTGTATGGCGGAGCATCAGCCCTGCCCGAGCTGCTGATGCCACAGTCAGTCACGTTGATGCACGGCGACGAAAACGGCCGCAGGATTTACGAGGAAGTATTCAACTGTCCCGTGGAGTTCAATACACGCCGCTCGGAGCTGCGCTTTGACACTCTCATCCTGGACAGCCCCATGCCGATGCGCGATGCACAGACTTCCGGACTGCTGCAGCAACAATGCGAATTATTGCTGGCGCGCATGAGCCAGGGCAGCGGATTCGTCGACCGGGTGCGGCAGCTGATCATAGCCCGCCCCGGCTATTTTCCCGACATCGATTACGTTGCGGAAAAGCTGCATATGACCAGCCGCACCTTGCGCCGCAAGCTCAGCGCCGAGGGCAGCAGCTATCAGCAACTGCTCGCGGAGTTGCGGTACCAGTTGGCCAGGGAATACCTGGAGACCAGCAGCCTACCGCTGGAGGAAATTTCCGTGCTGCTGGGCTACAGTACCCCGGGTAACTTTTCACACGCTTTCAAGCGCTGGCACGGCAGTTCGCCGCGCCAGTACCGGCAGGGGTACCGTTGATATGTGGCAGGCCATCAAAGTATGGGGATTGCGTAAATACTACCGCTACAGCAGCGCCAGGGCCTGGCGAGATCATCTCGACTCCAGCGACTGGAACGCACTGGAGATACCGGGGCCTGCAGGGCCTATACACGCACGCATGTTCTCGGATCACTCCCGTGATGACAGGCCGTTGATCATCTACTTCCATGGCGGGGGCTGGGTGATCGGCGACCTGGATACCCACACACCCTTCTGCCAGGTATTGCATCAGCGCAGCGGCTGTAATGTGATTGCTGTCGATTATCGCCTGGCCCCGGAACATCCGTTTCCCGCTGGACCGGACGACTGCCTGGCTGCAACCCGCTGGATTGCACAACACTGCGGAGATTTTGGCAGCAACAACCAGCGCATTGTACTGGCTGGCGATAGCGCCGGCGCCAACCTCGCGAGCGGCACATGCCTTGAAATGGAGAGCTCCCTGCGCGACAGGATTGCCGGAGAAGTGGTGATCTATCCGGTGACGCAACACTACAGCGCTGAATTTCCCTCCTATACCGAGCGCGCCACCGGACAAATGCTCACCGCCAACTTCATGTTCTGGTTCTGGGATACCTACCTGGACTCACTGGACCCCGGCAGTAATCGAGCGGCCCGCGCCTTTGTGCTGGCATCAGAGGCTCTGGCCAGCCTGCCACCGACCTTCCTCGTTACCGCCGAATATGACCCCTTGCGGGACGAGGGCATCGCCTACCGTGACAAGCTGTGCGAGGCCGGGGTGGATGTGCAGTACCTGCACTTTGCCACGGCGGCGCACGGCTTTGCCTGCTCGGAAGGTCCCAACGAGAACTTCAATGCCATGATGACAGACCTGGTGGCCTGGTTGGACGAGCTCACCTAGCCGAACGCGGTCTGAGCCACTTGCGGCAAAGGTCAGCAATGTCTGCTATCATTCCCGGCGTCCAGCAGCCCAAATAGAGCGCTGCGGCACCAATCACCGCTTTATTGCCTATCGTTGCGCCCGCAACGGGCAGGACATAACGACACTGGCTACTCACTCCTGTTGAGGTTTTACGTGTATGAGTCATATGGTTGATTTGGTTATTTTTGGCGGCACCGGCGATTTGTCTACGCGCAAACTGCTGCCAGCCCTGTTCCAATTGCACCGCCACCAGTTGGCGGATCGCTTGCATCGCATCATCGCCACCGGGCGGGGAGAGCTGGATACCGAGGCTTTTCGTATAGAGGCCCGGGAAAACCTGGAGCGCTACCTGCCCGACAACAGCTGGGATGAAAACGTCTGGGAAACCTTTCGGGGTCGGCTGTTCTACCAGCAGGTGGATGCTGCAACGGCCGATCATTACCAGTCACTGGGCACGCTGCTGGATGAAGGCGAGGCGCCAGGTCGCCTCTACTACCTGGCTACCCTGCCCTCCCTGTACGGCGGCATCTGCCAGCAACTGCACCAGGCGGGACTGGTTAATCCACAAAGCCGGGTAGTGCTGGAAAAACCCCTGGGCCACGACCTTGAATCCTGCCGCGAAATCAATGAGCAGGTGGCACAGGTATTCGAAGAGGAATCCACATTTCGCATAGACCACTACCTGGGCAAGGAAACCGTGCAGAACCTGATCGCGGTACGCTTCGGCAATCCGCTGTTCAGTCCCCAGTGGCGCAACACCTTTATCGACAATGTACAGATCACGGTGGCGGAAGACATCGGCGTTGAAGGACGCGGCGGCTACTATGCCAAGACCGGTGCCCTGCGCGACATGGTGCAGAATCATGTACTGCAGGTGCTGTCTATCGTCGCCATGGAACCCCCGGCCAGCCTGAGGCCAGCGGATATACGCGATGAAAAAATGAAGGTGCTGCGCGCGCTGGTGCCCATGACCGCAGCCAACGTAAAGGAGAATACCGTGCGTGGGCGCTACGCTGCCGGAGCCGTCAACGGCGAAGCGGTGAAGGGTTTCCTGGAAGAGGCGGAATACCAGGACGCGGACTCTACCGAGACCTTTGTGGCCCTCAAGGCCACCATCAACAATTGGCGCTGGGCCGGCGTGCCCTTCTACCTGCGTACCGGCAAGCGCCTCAGCCGACGCTATTCCGAGATCGTGATCGAATACAAGAAGTTGCCGTTTTCCCTATTCGCCAACGACCCCAACGAATTGACCAATAAACTGGTCATTCGCCTGCAGCCCGAGGAAAACATCAGCCTGCACACCCTGAACAAGCGACCGGGGCTGACCCGGGGCTTGCGCCTGCAGCCGGTGGAACTGCACCTGACAGATGAGTCCCAGAACAAGGGGGACAGTTACGATGCCTATGAGCGCCTGCTGCTGGATGCCATCAATGGTGACCAGACACTGTTCATGCGCCGTGACGAGGTAGAAACCGCCTGGCGTTGGACAGATTCAATCAACGAGGCCTGGGAAGAAAGCGGCACCCCGGTGAAAAACTACAACTCCGGCACCATGGGTCCCAATGCGGCCACCGCGCTGGTAGCGGTAGACGGACGCAGCTGGTATGAATGAATGGCACAACTACGGCAGCCGCGCGGAACTGGATGGCGCCCTGGCGGAACATATAGCACAACGCCTGCGCGAGGATATCAACAGCCGTGGCAGCGCCAGCCTTGCGGTATCCGGTGGCAACACGCCCAAGAATATGTTCGGCCTGTTGTCGCGCTGCGAACTGGACTGGTCCCGGGTGTGGCTGACCCTGGTAGATGAGCGCTGGGTGCCACCTGCGGACCAGGACTCCAACGAGCGGCTGGTGCGTGAAAACCTGCTGCAGCAGGCGGCGTCCCGCGCCCATTTCGTTAGCCTGAAGTCCGAACACGATAACGCAACGCAGGGCCTGGCAGAGGTCACCGCGCGCCTGGCTGACCTGCCCCTGCCCTTTTCAGCGGTGATCCTGGGCATGGGCGGGGACGGGCACACCGCTTCCTGGTTTCCCCTGGCCACCAACCTGGCACAACTGCTGGATCGCGACAACCCCGACCTGCTGGGCGCCAGCGATCCGGTCACCGCGCCACACCAGCGAATTACCCTGACTCTGGCCGCGGTACTGCAAAGCCGGGATATCGCCATACATATCACCGGTGAAGACAAACGCACGGTATTGGAGCAGGCCGGCGACCGGGACTACCCCATTGCCGCGATCCTGCAGCAACAACACATCCCAGCGACTATCTGGTGGGCACCCTGATGACACATTCCACACTGACTGCAATTACTCAACGTATTATCGAGCGCAGCGAGGGGTCCCGGCGGGCCTACCTGGCGCGCATGGCCCAGGCACGTGGCAATGGACCCACTCGCGGTGAGTTGTCCTGCAGCAACCTGGCACACGGTTTCGCGGCCTGTGATGACCAGGATAAACAGGCGCTGAAACTGGTGGAGTCCGCCAACATCGGCATAGTCAACGCTTACAACGACATGCTCTCGGCGCACCAGCCGCTGGGTGAGTTTCCGGACCTGGTAAAACGGGCGGCACACGCGGTGGGCTGTACTGCACAGGTAGCGGGCGGCGTGCCAGCCATGTGCGATGGAGTCACCCAGGGTGCAGCGGGCATGGAGCTCAGCCTGTTCAGCCGGGATATCATCGCCGGCGCCACCGCCATCGCCCTGTCCCACAACATGTTTGACGGCGCCCTGTGTCTCGGGGTGTGTGACAAGATCGTCCCGGGGTTGCTGATAGGCGCCCTGAGCTTTGGCCACCTGCCAGTCATCTTTGCCCCCGCAGGACCGATGACGTCAGGCCTGGGCAACAAGGAAAAAGCGGCCATCCGGCAGCAGTTTGCAGAGGGTAAAATCGGCAGGGAGCAGTTGCTGGAGGCAGAATCAGCTGCCTATCACGGCAAGGGTACCTGCACTTTTTACGGCACCGCCAACAGCAACCAGATGTTGATGGAGGCCATGGGGCTGCATATTCCCGGCGCGGCCTTCGAACCGCCGGGCACCAGCCTGCGCGAGCAACTCACCACGGCCGCCACCCAGCGGCTGTGCAAAATCACAGCGCTGGGCCAGGAGTACACCCCGCTGGCGGAAGTGGTGGATGAGAAATGTATCGTGAATGCCCTGGCAGCGCTGCTGGCCACCGGCGGCTCCACCAATCACAGCATTCACTGGATCGCCATCGCCCGGGCCGCCGGCATCATTATCGACTGGGAGGATTTCAGCGACCTGTCGCAGATTACCCCGCTGGTATCGCGGGTGTACCCCAATGGCAGCGCCGACGTGAATCATTTTCATGCGGCGGGCGGCTGTGGTTACGTTATCCGCACGCTACTGGATAACGGGCTGATGCACGAAGATGTAAAAACAGTTTGGGGTGAAGGCTTGCGTCACTACACCGCAGAGCCACAATCACTGGATGGAAAGCTGCACTACGTGCCCGGTGTCAGCGCAAGCGGTGATACCGCAGTGCTGCGACCCGCCAGTGACCCCTTTGATCCGGAGGGGGGACTGCGTTTGCTGCAGGGCAACCTGGGTCGCAGCGTAATCAAGATTTCCGCCGTGGCGGAACAGCATCGCGTGGTGGAGGCGCCGGCCAGGGTATTCGAAACCCAGGAGGCGCTTAAATCCGCATTCGAGGCCGGGGACCTGGACGGGGACGTGGTCGCAGTGGTGCGCTTCCAGGGGCCAAAAGCCAATGGTATGCCCGAGCTGCACAAGCTCACCCCCTACCTCGGGATCCTGCAGGATCGCGGTCACCAGGTAGCACTGGTCACCGACGGGCGCATGTCAGGAGCCTCTGGCAAGGTCCCCGCGGCAATTCATCTCATCCCGGAAGCCCTCGCAGACGGGCCGATCGGCAAAATCCGCGATGGCGACATCATCCGCCTGGATGCTAACCGCGGTGAGCTGTCCGCGACCGTACCGGCGGACGAATGGAACGACCGTACACACGCCAAACGCCGATCTAACGACAGCGACTACGGTTGTGGCCGTGAACTGTTCGCATTTATGCGCGATGGCGTCAGCGCGGCGGAAGCAGGCGCCTCGGTTTTCTGAGGCTCCTGCCCAGGAGCCCAGTTGCGCGCAACTAAGGCTGAAGCGACGGCCTCAGTTGGTGATATGGGTGAGAATTGCGAATACGCTGGCGCGGTCCAGCAGGCGCGGCACCGGATAGCTGGCCCCCTCCGCGACAGCGAGGTCGGTCAGGTAGTCATAATCCTCTCGCTTGATCAGATCAGAATGATCGGGAATACCGACTTCAGTACGCAGGTCGCGCACCGCCTTGATAAAACGGTGCGCCAGTTGCCCGTCATCCTCACCGGCCTCGCCCACACCGATTAATACCGCTAGCTCCGCGAGGCGCTGTCGTGCTTCCTGGTGACAGAAATCCAGGATATGAGGCAATACCAGGGCATTGGCCAGGCCATGGGGGATACCGTACTTGCCACCCAGTTGATGCGCGATCGCATGCACATTGCCCACGTTGACCTGGTTGATCGCCAGACCCGCATAGTAAGCACCCATGGCCATGCCTTCGCGGGCGGCAATGTCGGCACCATCGCGAAAGGCGGTGGGCAGGTTGTCGAAAATCAGCTTCACCCCCATGCGCGCATCCTGCAAGCGGGTATCCCGCTCCCAGACACCAATGTAGGCCTCGATGGCGTGGGTCAGCGCGTCCATTCCGGTGGCGGCAGTGATATGCGGTGGCAACCCGGTAATCAACTGTGCATCCAGGGCCACTATCTGCGGCAGCAGGGGGCCACCGGAAATAACACCCTTTTCATGGGTGACGGGGTCGGAAATAACAGCCCCCATAGTAGCTTCCGAGCCCGTACCCGAGGTGGTGGGAATGACATACAGCGGCAGCACATCATGCTTCACTTTGCCAAACCCCACCCAGTCTGCCGGGTTGTCTTCACTGGTAGCAGAAGCGGCGATAATCTTTGCAGCGTCGATGGATGAACCACCGCCAATGGCGAGAATAGCTTCACTGCCATGGGTCTTTGCTACCGCAACCCCCTCTGCCACATGCGCGTAAGTCGGGTCTGGCAAAACGCCATCATAAAAGGCGATATCAATATCTGAATCCGCCAGCGCCGCAGTGGCGCGATCAACCACACCCAGGTCCCGCAAGGGCTTGTCGGTTACGATCAACAGCTTGCTGACGCCGGTGCGAATCACGTGTTCACACAACTGGCGGGAAGAGCCACTGCCGGCAAAAGCGTGGTGCCGTACGGGTGACCCGAAGTTCACCATCACTTTCACCAGGGACAGGTATAGGCTGTGGATTATCTTGCGCAGGAACATTGGCATTACTTACTCCACGGGCAGTTAAGCCAGCGTTGGTGAAATTACTCCCTGCATACTAGCAAAAATGGGGAGATGATCTCGTTTTTGTTATCCGAAAGGCTCTCGATGACCACCCGTTTGACCCAGATCAAACCTGGCCTGGCAACAAGGCGCGCAGCTTCGCGTGAACCAGCTAGAATGGTAGTAGTCGCTTTTGACTGGAACAGAGGGGAAAAGCTATGCGTTCATTGCTGATGCGAGTGCCTGCTTTGGGGCTGATACTTGCCTGCGGCGTTGCCGCGGTGGCATCTGATCGCCTGGATGAAGGGCAGGCTGCTTACCAAACATACTGCGCCGACTGTCACGACACGGGAAAAATGGAAGCCCCGGTTACCAACAAACCGGGGGACTGGGTCAACCGCTCGCAGCTATGGGACGCGGTGCTCTTTGAACACGCGGAAAAAGGCTACCTGGGCATGCCGCCCAAGGGTGGCGCTGATATCGCCAGCAACTATGAAGTGAAAGCCGCGGCTGAGTATATGGTCACCATAACCCACCCGCAGATGCCTCACGACTGAAGCTTTTTCATCAGCCCCTCTTGGGCCCGCCGTTTTCGCCAGGCCAACGGGACCCGGATATGGTATCGGCATAGGGCAGGAAGGCCTCCGCGTCCAGTTCGCCCGCCAGGGTGATCTGCCGGTCCAGGAAGATCGGCCACCACAGGTGAGCCGACAGTTGTTCCCGCATGGGCAGTTTGGACGCCAGTGGATCCCAGGGACTGTCCCGCAGCATCAGTTCGCCCTGCACTTCCTCCTTCCAGGCAGTGCCGTAGGTGCTCTTCACGTGCACCACGTGAGGGGGGAAGTCGAAACCGGTGGCGGGGCCACCCACGCTGACCGCACGGGAGTACTTCAGCCACCATTCGTTCTGAACCCAGTCATCACCCTTGTCCACCGGGCCAGTGGACACTCCTTTGAATTCCACAAAGGTATAGCCCTGGTGAATACAGCGTGCGGTCACCTGGGGTCCAAGACGGTAGAATTCAGTGGTGCAGGGGTACTTGGGCTGGCCGTTGGTCTCCTGGCTGATGAAGATCGCGGATTCCTGGTCGATGCCATAGCCCAAGGTGTATTCACCAGGGGTGCCGTTGTAGTCGGCATCCACAGTGGTGACGATGCCGAACTCGGGCTCATCCGGGACCGGGAAATTGTAGATAGTCAGGTTCACATTGGGGTTGGCGCCGGGCTCGATACCGGGGGGCAATAATGCGGCGATTGCTGCCGGATCGGTCCGGTAGACAATCTTCAGCATGGGCCAGTTGACGATATCTCCGGGGTTGCCCTGGGGGGCGCCTGATTCATTGGACATAGTATTCACCTTGTTTTGGTTACGGGTGTTGTAGGATTAATGCTGGTTTTTCTCAGGTGCCCACCATCATGGGCAACGGGGTTTCGCGCTGGAGTATCATGTCGGCTCTAGCCTGAATCTTGGCATCGGTGTCCTCGGTAGTCGCCAACAGCCAGAAGGCGTCCTGACGTAAACCTGCCACAGCCATCTCCGCCACCTCATCGGGGTGAGTCGTCTGCAGCTCGATACCGAACTCGGCGCACATTTTTTTCATGTCATCCACCGAACTGATACCCGACTCATTGCCCTCGACTTCCTTTTTCAACTCCTCGGGTCGCACCCGGCCGGAGTTGAACAGGCCGGTATCTACCACATGTGGGCCGGGGAACAGGGCGCTGACCTTGACCGGGCTCTGTGCAGCACTGACCTGGTAGTGCAGGTTCTCGGTAATGGCATGCACTGCAGCCTTACTGGCGGTGTAAATAGGCTGATCCGGATAGACCAGGAAAGCGCCGTTGCCGGAGCCGGTGACCACGAAATGCGCGGGCTCGTTCTGGGCGACCAGCCGCGGCATAAACGCCTTGATGGAATTGATCACGCCCCAGAGGTTGACGTTCAGGCACCACTGCCAATCCTTGTCGGAGTAATCCCACATAGCGCCGGACTCTCCCGCGCCTATACCGGCGTTGGCAAATACCAGATGGATACCGCCGAATTGCTCCTGGGCCTTGTCAGCCAGCGTATTCAGGCTCTCCGGTGAGGTGACATCGCAAAATTGCACCAGGCACTCGATACCTTCCTCGGCCAGGTCGGACTGCACCTGCTCCATGGCGTTGCCATCCACATCGCCCACTACAATTTTTGCACCCAGGCGACCCAGGGCAAATGCCAGGGAGCGACCTACTCCGCTGGCGCCGCCGGTAATAACGGCGACCTTGTTGTTGAAATCCTGCACTACGCTATCTCCCGCTTGTCATTTTCAGTGACATAAAACTGCCGCACCCACTTGCGGAACATCACCAGGGTAGTGTCGGCCTTACAAAAAACCGGGCGGCGCTTATGCACCTTGTTGGCCCAGATGGGGAAATCGTCATCCAGCCCGGAGATAATACCCTGCATCACATCGTCGCCCGCCAGGTCTTCTATTTCACGCCGCACCATCAGCGTCCAGCGCATACGGGTTTCGTGAGCGCTGATCGGCTGGGCGCTGTTGTACATGACCATCTCTGCGTTGGGGCCATATGTGTTGCGCACCATGGCGAAACCGGGACTGTATGTAGTGGCGTGCAGATGACTCGGGTAGTCCGCGGTTGCGGCCTCGGAGTGCAGGTGCATGGTGCGACCGTCCGGGTCGATGGTGACCGAGGATTCCGGTACTTCCATCTGACGGTGCACATACTGGAAGTGCACCGGGTCACAGGAATTCTCACAGATGTCCTGCACATGGGCCGGCACCAGATGCTCGGTGTAGCGTGGTGAGGTCCAGTCGGGATCATCCAGTTCCGGCAAGTCCGGCAGCCCCCACTGCGGTGCTGTATTCTCGGGATGGAACCAGATATACACCTCGCCGTTTTTCTCTTCGGTATGCCAGGTGCGCAGACGAGCGCGCTCCGGTATCTCGTCGCAATAGGGAATTTTCTCGCACTTACCCTCGGTACCAAACTGCCAGCCGTGGAAAGGACAGCGGATAGATTCACCGATCACCCGCCCCTCGTGGCCCAGGTGCGCGCCAAGGTGGGGGCAGAATGCATCCTGTAAAACAGCTTTCCCGGCGCGTGTCCGGTACAACACCAGTTCACGGTCGAAGGCCTGCACCGCTTTTACCTCGCCCACGGCAAGTTCGTGGGAGCGTTCTACTGAGTACCAGCCCATGGGAAAGTCCGGGGTGGTGTTGGTCTTGGATTCACATGCTTCTACGATAGTCATAAGGGTTCTCCCGCTGGGGTACTCCGGTTCGTGTTAATCAAACATTGATGGTTCGGGGCCGATCTCATCGGCGATGGTCTGCAAGCGCTGGCGATCCAGACCGTAAAACTCCACCGCATTCTCACCGAGAATCCTGCGGCCGTCAGCCTCCGGGAAGTTGCCAAAATTATCCTTGAAGTACTGCCCGGTATTGGGCCAGCTGCCTTCCGGGTGGGGGAAATCGCTGCCCCACATAATTTTTTCAGTGCCGATATCGTCTCTGCCGTCAAGATCCGGACGCAGTACGCAGGAGGCGCCTATCCCCACGTTGCGTTGAAAATAACCACTGGGCTGCATGGCGAGGTGGCTGCGGAAATCTCCCAGCTTCGCCGAGATATTGCCCTCGTTAAACTGGAAGTCCATCAGTCGCAGCCAGGTGGGCAGCATAAACATGGTGCCGCCCTCCACGATCATCACTTTCAACTTCGGGAAGCGCTCAAAAACGCCGCCCCAGATCATGAAGGTGAGGGGCCGGTAAAGCCACCACATGACCTCGGAAACATAGATGCCCATGGCACCGGGAAGCTCGGCGCTCTTATCCTCAACCGGGAACCCGGCGCCAAAATATTCCGGGTGAGGAGCAGGCCCGGAGTGAAAGTGGACAATTACTCCGAGGTCCTCGCAGATTTCCCAGAACGGGTCGTACTTGACATGATGGTAGGGGTCCTGGTCCAGCCACATGGTCGGGATCATCACCGCGGTCAGGCCGTTGTCAACACACCAACGCACCGCCTCCACCGCCTGCGCCACATCCCACAGCAGAGGAATGGACGCCACGCCAATATGACGTGCGGGATCGTTGGCGCACCACTGTGCCAACCAGCGATTGTGCGCCATGGCGCCCGCCCACTGCAGTTCCGGGACCATATCCCTGGGGGACAGGCCCAGCCCGGCGCCAAACGGCGGCGTGTTCTTCTCGGTAATACCATCGGGAAAGATCACCTCGGCGGCAATGCCATCCCCGGCCAGCATCTTCAAGCGTTCCTTGTAGTCCCAGGCGCCCGTGAGTTGTTGTTTGATGGGGGCGCGCCAGGCGTCATTGATCTCCTTGATCAGGAAGGTGGACTCGGCCTGCTCCATCATTTCAACCGTAATGGGCACCGCCATGTCCATCATTTCATGGTACCTGGACTCCACGTAGGGCTTGTAATCGGCGATAGGCAGGCCGGCGTGACAATCCGTGGACACCACGATAAGGCGTTCTGACATTGCTTAACTCTCTCGCTTCAGATGGATAAAACCAACAGGTGATACTTTCCCAAATGAGCAAACTTGCACATTTGTATACAAAATAGTTTAATGAGATTTCGATTGCAACCTCATTACGGAATTTTCATGGGCGAAGTGGCAACGCCAACCCTGGGCCGACGGGAAAAGCGTAAGCAGGAGATACGCACCCGTATTGAGGATGCCGCGTACGCACTTTTTGAACGTCAGGGCATCGACGAGACCAGCATCGAGCAAATCTGTGTGGAAGCCGATGTCGCCCGCCGCACGTTCTATGGCCACTTTTCAAACAAACATGCCCTGCTGGGCGGCCTGGGCATTTCACGCC
>JARFQU010000112.1 GCA_029287595.1 Halioglobus sp.
AAAGCGCCGATGGCGACAGATTGGGGTTTCTCACTCATGCTGTATCCTCTTCAGCAGCGGCCGCGCTGCGCGTCAGGAATTGTTTTACTACCGCCTGATCGCTGTGGTCGCGCAGGTAGGCGGGATCACCATAACCGATCATGGTGCGGGTTGTGTTATCCAGGTAGACGCAGTTGTTAGCAATCGCGAAAATGCTGGGCAGTTCATGGGTGACCATGACCACGGTGGCGCCTATGGACTCCTTCAGTTGCATTATCAGCTCATCCAGCAGCCGGGAACTGATTGGATCCAGCCCGGCGGAGGGTTCGTCGAAAAAAAGTATTTCCGGGTCCAGTGCAATAGCCCTGGCCAGGGCCGCACGCTTGGCCATGCCGCCACTGATCTCCGATGGGTAGTAGGACTCGTAGCCCCCCAGGCCCACCAGCGACAGTTTATATGCCACGATCGACCTGATGTCGGCTGCGCTGTACTCGGTGTATAACTGCAGCGGCAGGGAGACATTCTCCGCCAGCGTCATGGCGCTGAACAGGCCGCCGGACTGGTAGGTGATGCCCCAGCGCTGGCGCATGGCCTCCTGCTGCTTGGGGCTGGCCTGGGTAAAACTGGTGCCATGGTAGGCAATGTCCCCTGCGCTGGGGGGGATCAATCCCAGCATGTGCTTAAGCAAGGTGCTTTTGCCGCAGCCGCTGCCGCCCATTATGACGAAGATGTCGCCCTCATAGATATTGAAATTGAGGTCGCGCTGGATCACGAAGCTGCCATAGGCCATGGTGACATCACGGATCTCGATATGTACTTTGCGCTCTTCTTGCATCAGATACCCAGCTGCTGGAACAGGATATTAATAGCGGCGTCTGCGACTATCAGGTAGACGATGGCGGTAACTACCGCCTCGGTTGCCGCCTGACCCACCGCGGCTGAGCTCCTGCCGGAGTTGATGCCGGAGCGACAGCCGGCTATGGCGATGAGCACGGCAAACACGACACTTTTGATCAGGCCGACCATGATGTGGGAGATGGCAAAGGCACTCTGGCTCTGGGTAATATACTGCAGCGGGCTGATGCCCATACCGCCTGCGACGATGCCGCCTCCTATGATGCCCAGCAGGTTGGCATAAATAACCAGCAGTGGCATCACCGCGATCAGGGCCAGCATGCGTGGCATGACCAGAAATTCTATGGGTGATATCCCCATGGTGGTGATGGCATCGATCTCCTCGTTGGTCTGCATGGTACCCAGTTGTGCGGCATAGGCGGCGCCGGTGCGCCCCGCCATCACTACAGCCGTCATCAGTACGCCCATTTCCCGCAGCATGCCGATCACCACCAGGTTTGCCACGTAAACCTGTGCGCCAAATTGTTGTAACTGCGCGGCACCCAGGTAGGCCAGGATCATGCCCACCAGCACGCTGGTCAGGCTGATAATACCAAATGCATTGGGACCCGCCTGATAGCAGAAGTCGCGTATGTCGGTGAACCGGGTGTTGGCCTTGCCTGCCAGCAGGCGTACAAACGCTATGGCGACTTCGCCGATAAAGGCGAGTGATTCCGTGATATCCCGGGTAACCTTGTGCATAAGTTCGACGGGGTTGAGGCTTTGCCACCAGGGCTTTTGTTGCTCTTCGGACTGCTCGTGGGGCTTGACCGCGGTGGCGACCTCCAGGAGCTTGACTATTCCCTCGGGCATGTTCCGGGTGTTAAAGGTAATATCCTGCGATATGCAGAAGTTGTGGCACTGCAGAAGGAAGGCCATCAACACCGAGTCCCAGTTGGTCAGTGCAGCACCATCCGCGGTAAGGGCATGGGGTCTGTGTTGCAGCAGTTGCGCCTGCAACTCGGCAAAGGGCGTGTGCTCGAATCCCTGTACCCAGTCACCGCTCAGGCTCAGGGCGCAGTTGTCCTGGTCCTCGTCCAGCAGTTGAAAAACGGGTGCCTGGTTGCTCATGCAGAGTCAGTGTTGGTTGTGGGGAAGCATCAGTCTACTGACTGCCCGGTGAAAATACCATGCTCTACTGGAAGGGCAGGCCGGGCCTGCTGTCGATGATAATATCCCGGGCCTTCAGGTAGATAGCCGCAACTGGGGTATGGTTGCCAACCTCCCACCTGCGGGAAATCATGGTAATGGGGAACAGATAGGTATCACTGCTGCCGTCGCGCAGTGCGCGGCTGCGGCCCTGTCGGTCTTCATAGATTACCCAGCGCAACTTGAGGTCCGCTGCGAGCAGGTCTCCCATGATGACGCCCATGGCCTGCAGCTCCTGTTTCTGTTCTGCTCTTACCAGTCGTTTGTCCAGTATGGACTGCAGCAGGTCCAGGTCATTGTCCCGCGCGCCGTTGAATTTGCGGCCGAAGTGCTTCGCTGCCAGCTCCGCCAGCAATTCGCGCTGCTGGCTCATATACTGCTTGTCGAGATAGGACAAGTCGCTTATTCGCGGTTCTTCCAGGGCCAGCGTGTTTGCGGCCATTACCATGCACAGCAGCAGGGTAAAGCAGCCTGTCGATTTCCTATCATTCATCCCCGGGATCTCCTTGGCCAGTATTGTCGCGGACTAAAATTATTTGGCGAGCTTCATTTTAGCCCAATTTGGTTGTCATCCGGCCTATGTCATGGATAATGGCGGTCTTCCCGGGCTGGTGCGCGCTACGCACGCGCTCCCGGCAGGTTTTTCGGAGTAAAACAGATGATTACCGGCAGTATCGTTGCCCTGGTGACCCCCATGCACGCTGACGACAGCGTAGATTGGGACAGCCTCGAGCGGCTTCTGGAGATGCACATTGCAGCAGGTACTGCCGCCATTGGCGCGGTGGGAACCACCGGGGAGAGCGCAACCCTCAGCGTGCCCGAGCACTGCGACGTTATTCGTTTCTGTGTGCAGAAGGCCAATGGCAGGATCCCGGTAGTCGCTGGTACGGGTTCCAACTCCACCTGGGAAGCTATCGAGCTTACCGAGGCAGCCGCTGGCGCCGGGGCGGATGCCTGCCTGCTGGTAACCCCCTATTACAACCGTCCTACCCAGACTGGCCTGTATGAGCACTTCAAGGCCATTGCCAAGGCGGTCCCGGTGCCACAGATTCTGTATAACGTGCCCGGGCGCACGGCGGTGGACATGAGCAATGACACGGTGGAGCGACTCGCCAGCCTGGACAATATTACCGGCATCAAGGACGCCACCGGCGACCTGGAGCGCGGGCGCGATCTGGTGGCTCGTTGTGGACAGGCGATCGCAGTCTACTCCGGGGATGACCCAACCGCCATGGAACTGATGCTGGCGGGTGGTCATGGCAATATCTCGGTAACAGCCAACGTCGCACCGGCACTGATGGCGCAGCTGTGTGGCCTGGCGCTGGCGGGAGACCGTGCCGGTGCTGAGGCTATCAATCAACAGCTGACCCCCCTCAACCGCGCCCTGTTCCTGGAGGCCAACCCGATCCCGGTGAAATGGGCCCTGCAGCAACGCGGCATCATCGGTGTGGGAATTCGCCTGCCCTTGACTGCGCTGGATCAGCAGTACCATGCCAGTGTGCTGGCTGCTATGGAGGCCGCGGGAGTTTGATGCCACTATCCATCAGGATTATGAAACTGCTTTTAGTCGGGCTGCTGCTGGCGCTGTGTGCAGGATGCGGATTCCTGTTTGGTGACAAGGGCATGTTCCGCGACAAATCCCAGGACTACAAGAAAGCACCTGAAGTCCCGGTGATCAGCGTGCCCCAGGGCAAGGACGCTACAGCCCTGCGCGAGATCTACGTGATTCCGCAAATTGAAAGTGACATGGTATTGGCAGGCGAATTCGAAGTGCCGCGTCCGGCGCCCCTGGTGGCCGGAGCCGGCGACGAGGTGGTGCGTATACAGAAGCTGGGCGACGAGAGCTGGGCCCTGATCGGGGTGCCGCCGGGTCAGGTGTGGCCGCAAGTGCGCAGTTTCCTCACGGCGGCTGGTATACAGGTGGCGCGGGTGGATGCCCGGGCCGGTATTATCGACACCAACTGGTTGACGCTGGAGGGGCAACCCATGGGCAGCCGCTTCCGTTTTCGCATGGAGCAGGGGGTGCAGCGCGGCACCAGCGAGTTGCATGTGCTGCAGATGAATCAGGCCGGGGACGTCAACAGTTGGCCGTCTAGCTCGGATAATCCCGAGCAGGGCCAGGAAATGCTGCGGGCGGTAGCCCAGTACCTTGCCAACAGCGCCGAGTCGGCGCCGGTGTCCATGATCGCGGAGCAGGGTATAAGCGCTACCGGCAAAATCTCCATGCAGGAGTCGCCGGATGGTTACACCTATATTCAGCTGGAGCTCCCCTATGACCGAGCCTGGGCGTCACTGGGTCGCGCCCTTGACAAGTCCGCTTTTGAGACCGTCGATCGGGATCGCAGTGCGGGCCGCTACGATGTGCGTTTCCTGGGTCCCCAGTCAGAGGAGGAGGACGGCTGGTTTGACTGGCTGTTTGGCGGTGAAGAGGAACACCCTCTGGCCGGGGAAATGTTTGTGGTCACCATGGCAGCAGCCGGGGAGCAGGCGGTGACAATTCGCCTGCAGCCGCAGGGTGGCGAGCAGGAAGTCACCAAGCGTGATGAACAGAGTCTGCTGGCGTTGATCAAGGGCAATATCAATTAAGCCCAGCCCCGGGGGCGGATAAAATGGCCATGCGTTTCGCCTCACTGGGGTCCGGCAGCAAGGGCAATGCCACGGTAGTGGCCGCTGCGGACACCCTGCTGATGATCGATTGCGGGTTCTCCCTGCGCGAGACCACCCGGCGCCTGGAGCGCCTGGGGCTTGCGCCGCAACAACTTGATGCCATTCTGGTCACTCATGAACACAGCGACCACAGCGCCGGGGTCGCCGCCCTGTCGCGCAAATACCAGATACCGGTCTATCTTACCCACGGCACCGCCAGTACCGGGCGATGTGACCCCAGCTTCGAATTGCGTCACTTCAACTGTGATGAGGACTTCAGCATCGGGGCTATCGCGGTGACCGCGGTTGCGGTACCCCACGATGCTGTGGAGCCCTGCCAGTACCGACTCAGCTGTGGCAACGCCACCCTGGGCGTACTGACTGACCTGGGTAGCATCACGCCACACGTGATAGAGCACTTCCGCGCTTGCCATGGCCTGTTACTGGAATTCAACCATGACATGCCCATGCTGATGGCGGGCGCCTATCCGCCCCCGCTCAAGCGTCGGGTGGCGGGGGATTGGGGGCACCTGAACAACGAGCAATCCGCGCAACTGCTGCAGTGTGTCGACAGGGCACAATTGCGGCACCTGGTGGTGGCCCATATCAGCGAGAAAAATAACCATCGGGACCTGGTTGAGCGGGCCCTGTTATCCGCGCTGGACAGCCTGGATAACGTGGTTTTCGCCGAGCAGGGCGAAGGTTTCAGCTGGCTGGAGTTGCCATCCGGGCTGGGGGTTTAATCTAGGGCATCGCATTGTTCGGAGATGCCAAAACGGTCCCGGGCGGGAAAGTATTTCTCAGTCGCTCCACGATATTCGCTTGGTGAGAAACACTTTCCCGCCCGCGCCCGCGCCCGCGCCCGCGCCCGCGCCCTCGGCATGTGCATATCTTGTCCGGACCCGCTGGCTAAAACCAAATCCGGAAACGACGATAAACCGTCAATCTTCGGGCTGGTCATCACAGCGCCGGCGTTTCCAGCGGCGGTTGCTCCACAACCAGCTTTCCGGTTCACTGCGAATCGCCCGCTCCGCCATTTCCACGTACGCCTGAGTCAGCTCGTGACCTTTCGTGGGGTTGGGCGAATTGGGCAGGGTGTGAAATTCAACCTCGTAGTAACCGCGTCGGAGGCGATGGCACTGGGCGAATAACACCGGGTAGCCGGTGGCATTGGCGATGGTTTCCGCCCCCAGGTAGAACGCCGCTTCCCGGTGCATAAATTGCGTCCAGTAACTGCGCTCGCGCCGTATCGGCGATTGATCCGCCACCATCACCAGCAATCTGAATTCCCGCCGACGGCGCAGGATGTCCCGGGTGGCGTTCGCCAGGGGTAGCGGGCGTGAACCAAAGCGGCTGCGCACCTCCTGCATCAACTGGTTGCTGGTGGCACTGTGCAGTGGTTTGTAGACCGGGTCCAGAGGTACGCCCAGGTTCGCTCCCACTGCGTGCAGCATCCATTCCCAGTTGCCCTGGTGTATGGTCAGGATGATCACAGAGCTGCGCAGACCGTCACTGCTGGCGTGCACCAGTTCCGGGTTCAGCACCTTGACCCGCTGCCGGAACTGCGCCTGTGTCATACGCCTGGCCTTGACGATCTCCAGTGTCACCTGGGCGAGCTGGCGATAAAATTTCTTTGCCAGAACTGTGACCTCTGTCGCGCTTTTGTCAGGAAAGGCCTGCTGCAGGTTCTCCCTGACCACCGCTTTGCGATAGCCTGACACATAGTAAAGTGCGATGTAGCCCAACCAGGCCAGGGCATAGAGTGCCGGAAATGGCAGCAGGCTGAGGCAGCGGTAGAAAAGCACGGGGCTGGGGCTGAGCGCCTGTCAGCGGCAGTGCCGTGGCAGGGTAACCGTCGCCACGCGCAGCAGGCCGTTATTGCGCGGACATTGCAGGCCCGGGTTGCCGGAAAGATCAAGGATATCCAGAGCCGGTAGCTGGTAGAGAGGCACCGGATCGACCACCTGGTTGTTATCCAGGTACAGCTGCTGCAGTGCCGTGAGAGCACTTAGTTCGACCAGGTTGCGGATATTATTGGAGGACAATTTGACGCTGGAGAGGCCGGTAAAAATGGCGAGACCTGACAAGTCTGAGATGCCCGCCTGGCTGCAGTTCAGGGCATCCAGTTGACTGGCGGCGGTCACCACATTATCGCTGATGGCTTGTTCCAGGCAGGCGCGCAGTGCGGGGTCGACCACCTCAAAGTCAGTAAACAGTGGTTGCGGGCGGTACACAACCTTGTCATTCACCTTAAAGTCGTAGCTCTCGCAGGCGCCCAATAGCAGCAGGAGCAGGCTGGACAGAATGGTTTTAAAATAATGCGGCATATTGCCTTCTCCGTCGTCGATACGTATTGCCGCGCCCCGGTCGTCGGGGAACTTTGTCATTGTGCCCGGTTCACCATGGCGGGTGGGTTGTCGGGTCTTTATAATGCTAGCTTGTCCAGCGGATAACAACGAGCATGATGATGGCGCAGAACAATAATTTCTCAGACACGGCCGAGGCAGGTGTGGACCAGGCAGCGGGCCTGGATACTATCAGCATTGTACAGCGTGGTAATCTCAAGACACTGGAAAAAACCCTGCGCAAGCAGTGGCGCCTGGGCCAGAATATTGTGTTGTGCTGGAGTTCTGATGAGCGCGGCCTGCTGGTTATCCTGGTGCCGCACTACTACCTGGGAAACTATTGCGCCACGGGGGATACGCCAGGCGCTCAAGATGCGGATAATGAGACCTTTGTACGTGAGTTGATATCCGGCCAGCGACGCAAAACCCGGGACGAGTTGTTTGCGGTGAGCGAGCGGCTTGACGTACCGCCCACATTTATCAAGCTCAACACCGCGCTGACCGAAGAGCCCCTGGTTCTGCAGGCGGTGGAGCAACTTATCAAGCGCTATGGCCTGAGTTATGTGGACAGTCGCGCGGTTCTGCTGTTTGATATCGTAGAGTTCTCCCTGTACACACCTTTTGAACAGGCCAGCCAGCTCAACAGCCTGTCATACTCCTTGAATTCCGCCTACAACAAGCTGCAGGCCCAGGGCATAGAAATCAACTTTGCCCGCACCACCACAGGCGACGGTTACTACATCTGGAATCGCGACCTGGGCCCCGGGGCCAATCGCGACCTGTTCTATTTCATGGTGCTGGTTGTCGCTGATAACCGGGTCGCCAGGGCGGCATCTCGTGGCAATACGGTGCCGGTAGTGCGCGCGGCTTACCATATTGGCGGGCACTATGAGCTGTACCAGGCTGAAGGGGTCAACCCGTCGGTGTTCAGCTACATCGTGGGTGATGTCACCATTGAGTTGGCGCGCATGGTGGACCTGGCGCAGGCCAACCAGATACTGATCGGCGACTTCCAGTGTGACCAGCCCGGCAGAGGTGTCAGCGATCTCAAGTCCGTGGCGGCCATGGCCACGCCAGCGTTCATCAGTTTCTGTAACCGGGAGCTGGCGGCCATGCGCGGCATCCAGCTATCAGGCAAGGCCATCAATACACTCTCCTGTTACCTGACCCAGCACAACGATGCGGAAGACAAATCCGTGCCGCGGCGTTTTCGTATAGTCGACAAGCATGGCCTCTCCCGGCATGCCTATAACCTGCAAATCGATGTCGAGCTGGATGACAGAGAGCTCGCCCTGGGGCTGGGCCCCGATGATCTGCCACAGCGCGGCGCCGCGGCCAGTGCACCCGATGTACCCGAGCGTGAGCCTGCGGATGCACCCTCAGCGGAGGAACTGTTCGATGACCTGGCCAGTTTGCTGAAGAAGCGCAGTGTCAAAACGATAACAGAGGACTGATAGCAATATGGGGCAAGTGCGGCGAGCTGCGCACATGGACGTGAGCAATACAGTGGATGTGACAGACCCGGCAGCGGTTTCCGCCGCGGTGTGCCATATTCTCACCGGGTGTTATCCCGGGTACGCGTTTTCCCAGGTCGAGTCCCTGGTGGCGGATTTCAGCCGCCTGTATCGCGGTAGTTATCCCGGGTTTAGCGCCTGTGATATTGGCTATCACGATATGCAGCATGTGCTGGATGTCACCCTGGCCATGGCCCGTTTGCTGGACGGTCACGACCGCAGCGAGACCGGCGCATTACACCTGGGGCCGGAACTGGCTTTGGCGGGTATTGCCACCGCGCTGTTTCACGATTCGGGCTACATTCGTCGCACCCGTGATAGCCGCAACAAGAATGGCGCCGCCTATACCCGCATTCACGTTAGCCGCAGCGCGCGGTTCCTGGAGGAATACCTGCCACAGGCGGGCATGGCGCACCTGTCCGGGATCTGCACTCGCATCGTGCATTTTACCGGCTACGAGATAGACCCGCAGCATATTGAAGTGGGCAACGACAGGGAGCGTCGCCTGGGAGAACTGCTGGGTACGGCCGACCTGATTGCGCAAATGGCAGACGTGGATTATGTCCTGAAATGTCGCGAATACCTGTATGAAGAATTCAGAGCCGGAGGCCTGGCGGGGGAGCATGCAGCCCAGTACCCCGGTGTGACCGTGTTTCGTTCTCCACAGGACCTGCTGGAGTCAACCCCCGACTTTATGCGCAACGCCATTGTGGTACGTCTCGATGCACAATTTGGCGCTGTCTATCGCTATGCCGCGGCGCATTTTGGTGGCAGTGATCTGTATATGGATGCGATAAAGGCCAATGCATGTCGCCTGGAGGCTGAGTTGGCGGTGAATGGCGCCCATGTCGCGATCCAGTGAGGACCACTGCACGCCTGGGCTTGCTGGCGGCCAGAGAGAGTGATCGAGCTGCGGCGCAGGCCCTGGCGCAGCAGCTGCAGTTGCCGCTGGTCGCAGCGGGAACAGACCCCCAGGCTTGCACCGACTACGATGCACTGCTGATTATCAGCGGTGAACTGCTATCCCTGCAGCAAACAGGTGCCCGCGCTCCCGGGGCCGTAGCGGTGGATTTTGGTAGTTCGTCAATGCGACACCGCCGCGGTGCAGGCCATAATGAACTGCTGGGTCGGGCGGTGGGTGTGGGTAAAAAGCCCGGTGTGCAGGTTCTCGACGCGACTGCTGGCCTGGGCAGGGACAGCTTTGTGCTGGCTGACCTGGGTTGCCGCGTGCTAATGAGTGAGCGCGAGCCGGTCATCGCGTCCCTGTTGCGCTCGGGGATGCAGCGAGCCGGCAACAGTCCTGACGCCTGGTTGCAGCAGGCCCTGCAGCGCCTTTCGCTGCATGTTGGGGATGTCCGCGACCTGGCTGCTGAGATCCTCGACGGGGTGGATGTGGTGTATCTTGATCCCATGTTTCCCGCCCGAGGCAAAAGCGCCGCCGTTAAAAAGGAGATGGCCCTGTTCCAGTTGCTGTTGCACGGTGATGATAGCGACCATGATGCCGATGAGCTGTTCCTGTGGGCGCTGGCGCAGGACGTTGCCCGGGTAGTGGTCAAACGCCCACCGCGCGCACCCAGCCTGGCGAACCGACAACCCTCCCATCATATCGCCGGCAAAGCGGTGCGCTATGATGTCTATGTTCGGCGTAAACTGACGCAACAACAGTAAATTCATGGAATATAGCAATGTCTGAGCACAAGAAAACGGCACTGGTTACCGGCGCCTCCGCCGGTCTGGGCGCGGAGTATTGCCGGCAACTGGCAGAGCGCTGCGAGGTCATCATCGGCGTGGCCAGGCGTGGCGAACGACTGGAGAACCTGGCGGCAGAACTGGCCGGTAGTGTCGAGTTTCACGCACTGGAGGCGGATCTCACCAGTATTGAAGGAGTCGCCCGCACCATGGAAGCCCTGCGCCAGAAGGGACCGGTGGATTACCTGGTAAACAATGCGGGTTTCAGTACCTTTGGTTCTTTTGAAAAACTTCCGGTCGACGAACAGCGCAACATGGTCAGCCTGCATATCGACGCGACCATCACCTTGTGTCGGGCAGCAGTGCCCTTCATGCGTGAGCGCGGGGCAGGTCACATCATCAACGTGTCTTCCATGGGCGCCTTCGTGCCGGGTAAAGGCCTGGCCGTTTACGGCGCCACCAAGGCATTTTTGAACTATTTTTCCCAGGCATTACAGGTTGAACTCGCGGGCAGTGGCATCGAGGTGCAGGCGCTTTGCCCCGGCTACATTCATACCGAGTTTCACGCCCAGATGCAGTCCCAGGGCTTTGACAAGAGCCGCATACCGCAGCAGATGTGGATGCAAGCCCAGGAAGTGGTGGCGGCCAGTCTGGCCGCACTGGGCAGTGGCCAGGTCGTGGTGGTGCCGGGGGAGGTCAATCGGGAGATCGCTGCTGCCGGTATACAGCAGCAACTGGAAGGCCTGTAGCCTCAGTTTTTCCCGAGCAGCAGACGCTCCAGGATACCCTTGTAGATCGCCGCCAGTCGCGGTAAATCGGCCACCAGCACTTCTTCATCCAACTTGTGGATGGTGGCGTTGATGGGGCCAAGTTCTACGACCTGGGCGCCGGTAGGCGCTATGAAGCGTCCGTCGGAAGTACCCCCCGCGGTGGATAGCTGTGTCTGCAGGCCGGTGACATCCCGGATGGCCTCCACGGCGGCTTCTACCAGCGCCCCGCTGGGCGTCAGGAAGGGCTGGCCGCTGAGGTGCCACTGCAACTCATATTCCAGTTGCTCGGCCTGCAGAATGTCCTGGGTGCGCTGGCGCAGTTGTTGTTCGGTCACCTCGGTGGAAAAGCGGAAGTTGAACTGCACTTCCACGGTTCCGGGGATCACGTTGGTAGCTCCTGTGCCGCCGTTGATGTTGGAAATCTGCAGGGACGTAGGCGGGAAAAACTCATTGCCCTGGTCCCAGGTTTCGCTGGCCAGTGCGTGTAGCGCCGGAAGGGCGCGGTGTATAGGGTTATCCGCCAGGTGCGGGTAGGCGATGTGGCCCTGTACGCCTTTGATCGTCAGTACCGCACCCAGGGAACCGCGCCTGCCATTTTTGATGACATCGCCCAGCGCGCTGCTGCTGGAGGGTTCGCCCACCAGGCACCAGTCGATCGCTTTGCCCTGGTCCTGTAGATGTTGCACCACCCTGACCGTGCCATCGGCAGCGGGACCCTCCTCGTCGGAGGTGATCAGGAAACCAATGCGGCCCGGGTGTTCGGGATGTGCGGCCACAAACTCTTCACAGGCTACCAGCATTGCTGCCAGGGACGCCTTCATATCCGCTGCGCCGCGCCCGAACAATTTTCCGTCGCGCAGGGTTGGTTCGAAGGGTGGCGTGGCCCATCGTTCCGGCGGGCCGGTGGGTACCACGTCGGTATGCCCCGCAAATACCAGTATCGGGCCGTCGGTGCCGCGCTCGGCCCAGAAATTACTCACTTCCCCGAAAGGCAGCTCAGAGCACGCGAACCCCAGGGAATCCAGGTGCGCCATCATTAGCGCCTGGCAGCCGGCGTCCTCCGGGGTAACCGATTCCCGGCGTATCAATTCACAACACAGTGAGAGGGTTTTCTCCATGGGCAGGCTGCGCTCAGTTATGGGCGTGCAGTTCCTCGTTCAGCTCGACAGCGCTGCGGTTGGTAAGGCATTCCACGGCGCCGGTACTGGAGTTGCGTCGAAACAACAGGTCGGATTTTCCCGCGAGATCTCGCGCGCGGGTAGTTTCCACGGGCATACCATCAGCATCCAGCATAGTGACCTTGGTGCCGGCGGTAATGAACAGCCCTGCCTCCACGGTGCAGCGATCTCCCAGGGGAATGCCGATACCGCCGTTGGCACCTATCAGGCATTCTTTGCCGACCGAGATGATGATATTGCCACCGCCCGACAGGGTGCCCATGGTGGAGCAACCGCCGCCCAGGTCTGATCCCGCGCCCACCATGACACCGGCGGAAATCCGGCCCTCGATCATGCCGGGTCCGGCGGTACCCGCGTTAAAGTTGACGAAACCCTCGTGCATGATAGTGGTGCCCTCACCCAGGTGCGCACCCAGGCGGACCCGGGCAGTGTGGGCTATGCGCACGCCAGCCGGTACCACGTAATTGGTCATTTTCGGGAACTTGTCGACACAGCTCACCTCCAACACTTCACCGCGCAATCTCGCGGCCAGTTGCCGCGCCGGCAGTTCGCCGATGTCGATGGCGCCCTCGCTGGTCCAGGCTACGTTGGGCAATATCCCGAACAGGCCCTCCAGGCTGGTGCCGTGCGGCTCGACCAGGCGGTGGGACAGCAGGTGCAGCTTCAGATAGCCCTCGGGCACATTCGCCGGTGCCCGATCTGTATCCAGTAGTACGGCCACTATCGGCTGCTGGCTGTCCAGGAACTGTCGCGCAAGTTTTGCCTGATCCGCTTCGCCGGACTCTGTCAGCGTGTCCTGCAGCTGTTGCAGTTGCTCCCGGGTCAGTGCCTGCCCGGAGTCGTATTTCGCGGCGGCCGCGGCGAGGGTTGCGGAAGGCGCCAGCAGGGGCTGCGGGAAGAATACTTCCAGCCACTGCCCCGCGCTGTTGTGAGTGCCCACGCCCAGGCCAAAAGCAAATGCGCTGTCTGTCATGTTGAATCCCTGGCTTATCTACCCTGCTTACAGGGTGTGTTGATTGAATATCTTCATGTAATTTGCGGCGGAAAACCCGGTGTGACACTGGTGACCAGTGTCCAGCAGTGGTCGCTTGATCAGCGTGGGATGGGCCAATATCACGGCAGCTGCAGTGCGATCGTCCATGGTGTTGCGCTGATTTTCATCCAGTGCTTTCCAGGTGGTGCTGCGTTTGTTGACTAAGGTTTCCCAGCCCAGTTCATCCAGCCACTGGGCAACCCGCTGTGGCGTTAAGCCATCCTCGCGCAGGTCGTGGAAGGCGTACTCGATACCCTGTTCTTCCAGCCATTTGCGCGCCTTCTTCACCGTGTCGCAGTTGTTGATGCCGTACAGAGTGATCACGCTTTTTCCCGCCCTGAGTCATTAATTGTAAACGGCGCGTAGCATAGCAAATCCCCTGGCTTAGATATACCGATTAGGGTGTTCCATGAATCCGGCCCGAGGCTGGCAGCAGCCTAAAATGGGGAAAAACTTATGGCCGTGCGATGGAAAGACCGCCCAGGCTGCCCCGGGATAAGAACGAAAAAAATCAGGCTTTGAGGTTTTTTTTGGGGTGCTTGCGATGAGGGTAGCAGGTGGTGCAGATCTCGCAGACGCGGCCATCGCAGCCCCTGGCGGTACAGTACTGGCGACCGTAGAAAATAATCTGCAGGTGCAGGCGATTCCAGTATTGTTCCGGGAATAGGCGCTTCAGGTCCCGCTCCGTTTGCACCACATTCCTGCCGTTGGTCAGCCCCCAGCGCTGCGCCAGGCGATGGATGTGGGTGTCTACCGGGAAAGCCGGCACACCGAAGGCCTGGGACATGACCACGCTGGCCGTCTTGTGTCCCACACCGGGTAGGCGCTCCAGTGCTTCCATGTCCGCCGGTACCTTACCGGCATGTTCCTCCAGCAGGATTTCGCTGAGGCGTTTGATCGCCTTTGATTTTTGTGGAGAGAGGCCGCAGGGGCGGATGATTGCGCGTATCTGGTCAGCGTCCAGCGCCGCCATATCCGCGGGATTGTCCGCCAGCTCAAACAGAGCGGGGGTCACCTGGTTGACGCGCTCGTCGGTGCACTGGGCGCTTAGTAAGACTGCCACCAACAGAGTAAAGGGATCGCTGTGGGCCAGCGGCACCGGGGTTTCCGGGTAGAGTTCCTGCAGGCGCTGCAGGATGTAGTCGACGCGTTGTTGCTTCAGCACTGTGGCGCCCTACATACCTGCCAGGCAGCGCACCATGCGCCGGGCGGCTTCCACGCACTGCTGCGGCTCCGCCACCAGGGCCATGCGTATACGGTTTTCCCCGGGGTTGATACCGTTGGCATTTCGCGCCAGAAAGCGCCCCGGTAAAACCGTGACATGTTCCTGGGCGTACACGCGGCGCGCAAATTCCGTGTCGCTTATCGGTGTCTGTGGCCACAGGTAGAATCCGGCCTGGGGTGCGCTCACTGCCATATGCCCCTGTAACTGCTTCAGTACGGCACTGAATTTGGCGCGATAGAGATCGCGGTTTGCCACTACGTGTGTTTCGTCCTGCCAAGCGGCGATGCTCGCCAGCTGGTGGTGAAGCGGCATTGCGCAGCCATGGTAGGTGCGATACAGCAGGAAGTCCTGCAGGATGGCCGAGTCCCCCGCGACAAAGCCGGAACGCAGCCCAGGCAGGTTGGAGCGCTTGGACAGGCTGTGAAAGACCACGCAGTTGCGGTACTGCGGGTCGCCCATTGCGGCACTGGCCTGCAGCAATCCCGGGGGAGGGCTGGCCTCGTCGCAATAGATTTCTGAATAGCACTCGTCACTGGCGATAACAAAATCATGCTCCCTGGCCAGGGCTATCAATTGCTGCAGCTGCGGCAGGTCCAATACTGCACCGGTGGGGTTGCCCGGATTGCAGATGTACAGTAATTGACAGCGTCGCCACTGCTCGCTGCTTACCGCGTCGAAGTCCGGAAGGAATCCTGTTTGCGCGGTGCAATTGATAAAATGTGGCTGCGCGCCGGCCAGCAAGGCCGCGCCTTCATAGATCTGGTAGAAAGGGTTGGGGCTCATCACCAGGGCGTCGGGCTCGCCGTTGACTACCGCCTGGGCTAAGGCAAACAGGGCCTCGCGGGTGCCGTTTACCGGCAGCACCTGGGTGTCGGCATCAACCGCAGGAAGCTGAAATCGTCGTTCCAGCCAGCTGGCTATGGTCTGACGCAGCTCCGGCAGGCCGGCGGTGCTGGGATAATTCGCCAGGCGTTGCAGGTTGTCGGACACTGCCTCGAGGACAAAGGCTGGTGAGGGGTGTCTGGGTTCACCAATGGACAGGGCTATGGGCGCCTTGTCTTGCGGTGGAGTCAGATCCTCGAACAGTTGCCGTAATTTCTCAAAGGGGTAGGGCTGCAGCTGATCCAGGTTGGAATTCATGCGCCTCAGGCTGCCGCCTGCTCATCCAGCTGTTCCCGTATGGCGTGCTGTATCGCCGCGCACAGTTCCGGGTCGGTGATGGGTTGCTGTTCGCTGTCGGTGATGAAGAACACGTCCTCTACACGTTCACCCAGGGTCTGGATCTTTGCCGCCTGTAACTCGATATTGAAGTCGACGAAGATTTTCCCGATGCGTGCCAACAGGCCTGGCCGGTCGGGTGAGGCGACTTCCAATACCGAGGTATTCTTGATTTCGTCCACCGACATGCTGGTCTTGGTGGGAATAGAGAAGGATTTCATTTGTCGCGGTGTGCGCCTGGCTACTATGTCGGGGTAGAGGCTGTCATTGGCCAGGGAATGCTCCAGGTGGTTGCGAATGTGATTCAGGCGCGCCCCGTCTTCGGCGATAGGCTGGCCGTCGGAGCTCAATACGTAAAAGGTATCCAGGCTCATACCGTCGTTGGCGTTGTAGATGCGAGCATCGTGCACACTCAGGTCCAGTTGCTCCAGTTCGGCACAGATCAGCGAAAACAGCTGGGAGCGGCTACGGGCATGGATAAAAATCTGTGTGGTATTGGCAACACTGGAGTCCGAGGAGCTGCGTACCAGCACCAGCGGCTTGTCCGTGTTGTGATGGCCGGCGATCGCCTCGGTATGCCAGGCGATGTCTTCAGAGCGCTCGCGCAGGAAGTATTCTTCACCGCGCTCCTGCCACACCTGGTCCAGCTCGTCGGGGGTAAAGCCACGCCCTTCCAGTAGTTCGGTTGCAATGGCGCGATTTTTTTCTATCCAGGCCTGTTTATCCACCGGGTTTTCCAGGCCGCGGCGCAGCGCGCGGCCGGTCTCGGTATATAACTGGCGCAACAGACTTCCACGCCAGGCGTTCCACAGGGTGGGATTGGTGGCGTTGATGTCTGCCACGGTCAGGGTGAACAGATAGTCCAGGTGGTTCTGGTCGCCCACGTGTTCTGCAAACTGTTGAATGATCTCCGGGTCGGAGATGTCCTTGCGCTGTGACACAGCGGACATATTCAAGTGATTGCGCACCAGCCAGACCACCAGTTCCGTGTCGCCGTCGCTCAGTCCGTGATCACAGCAGAAGCGCTGCGCGTCCACGGCCCCCAGCTCAGAGTGGTCGCCACCGCGGCCCTTGCCGATATCATGATAAAGCGCGGCGATATACAGCAGCTCGATTTTGGGCAGGCGCCGGGCTACCCGGCTGGACACCGGAAAGCGTTGTTCGAAATCCGGGTAGTGAAAGCGGCGACAGTTCTTCACCACTTCCAGGGTGTGGGCGTCCACGGTATAGGTGTGGAACAGGTCATGCTGCATTTGTCCCACGATCAGGCCAAATTCGGGCAGGTAATTACTGAGAATGCCATAGCGATTCATGCGCCGCAGCTGGCGTGTCATCTTATGGGGGCCGCGTAGTATGTCCAGAAACAGCTGCTTGTTGACCTCCTGTGCCCGGAACTCTTCGTCTATCAGATGGCGGTGGTCCCGTATCAGTCGAATGGTGGGTGCAGCCACGCCGACAATATCCTCGTGATTGGCACACAACAGGAATACTTCCAGCAAAGCGCTGGGAGTGTTGCTGAACAGGTCGGGCGAACGCGCATCGATGTAGCCATTGCGCACCTGGAAGCGCTCATTGAGTACCGTTATCTCGTCGGCACTGCCCTGGCGCAGTATGGCCTGGTCGAAGTATTGGATCAGCACCTCGTTCAACTGGCCCAGGGCCAGGGCCCAACGGTAGTAAACCTGCATAAACTGCTCGACGGCCAGCTTGTCACCATCCTCGAAACCCCACAGGGTCGCCAGTTCGCGTTGGTGGTTGAACAACAGGCGGTCTTCCTCGCGGTCGTTGATCATGTGCAGGGCATAACGCACCTGCCACATGAAATCGCGCCCGCGGGTGAGAATGTCCATTTCATCCGGATTAAGAAATTCTTCCGCGGGCAGTTCCTCCAGGGAGCGCACCCCGTAATGCCGCTCGGCGATCCAGCCTATCATCTGCAGGTCGCGCAGCCCCCCGGGTGAGCTTTTGACATTCGGTTCGAGGTTGTATTCCGTGTCGGCAAACTTGGCGTGGCGGGCGCGCTGCTCTTCCATCTTGGCGCGAAAAAAATCAGCGCTTGACCACATTTTGTCGGTGCCGGTCAGCTGCCATACCTGGTCCATCAGGGTTTCCTGGCCGCGAATGACACGGGCCTCCATCAGGTTGGTGAGTACAGAAATATCTCCGGCGGCACTGGCCACGCATTCGGCGATTGTTCTTACACTGTGTCCCACGTCCAGGCCGATATCCCATAACAGGGTCAGGAATTGCTCAAGCTGGCTATTGTAGGGCTCGCAGTTTTCTCCGAGCAGCAGCATGATGTCCAGGTCTGAATGGGGATGAAGTTGCCCTCGGCCATAGCCACCTACCGCCACCAGGGCCAGTTCGGCGTCGCCCCAGTCAAAATCGTCCCACAGGCACACCAGCATGGCGTCCATGAAGTTGGCCCGCAGACCAATCAACTCGCTCGCCGGAGTACCCGAGCGGAATCTCCCGTGCAGATAGTTGGTGGCCTGCTGCATCGTCTCTTTGCAGCAATTGATGGCGTCACCGTTGCGCAATTGCGACTGCAGGGCTTGTGCGTCAAATAGTTCCGGGGGTAGTGCTTCAGGTTGGATGCTCAAGTGACCGCCTAAAAGGGTTCGTTGCTGCGTCGGGTGAAAATTTCACAGCCGTCGCTGGTTACACCCAGGGTATGCTCCCACTGCGCTGACAGGCGGCCGTCCCGGGTGGTGACAGTCCAGCCATCCTTCTGGTTGAGCTTGGTTTGCCTGCGACCGGCGTTGATCATGGGTTCAATGGTAAAGGTCATCCCCGGCTCCAGTGTCAGGCCTGCGCCCTTGCGGCCATAGTGCAACACCTGTGGGTCTTCGTGAAACACCTTGCCGATGCCGTGGCCGCAGTATTCGCGCACTACCGAGTAGTAGTTTTTTTCCGCGTGCTGCTGGATAACGTGACCTATGTCTCCCAGGGTGGCGCCCGGGCGCACGATCTCCAGGGCCTTGTACAGGCACTCCTGGGTGACCTGGATCAGTCGCTGTGCGTGAGGTGCCACATCGCCCACCTGGACCATGATGCTGCTGTCCCCGTGGTACTCGTCCTTGATCACCGTGACATCGATGTTGACGATATCCCCGTTCTTGAGCTTTTTACTGTCGGACGGAATGCCGTGGCATACCACGTCATTGACGGAAGTGCAGATGGAGCGCGGAAAGCCGTTGTAATTGAGCGGCGCGGGAACGGCATTCTGTGTACCGGTGATATAGTCGTGGCAGATGCGATCCAGCTCCCCGGTAGTCACACCGACCTGGACGTGGGGTTCGATCATTTCCAGTACCTCCGCCGCGAGACTGCCGGCAACGCGCATACGCGCTATTTCCGCCTCAGTTTTGATCGATACGCCCATCTATAACCTATTGATTAATATATATAAATTCTGAAAATCTGGTCTTTTGGTCCCCTCCGGGGAGGCTCATTCTACCCTATTCGCGAGGGAAATGAGTAATTCGGGCAGGGCGGGGGACTGCAAAAAACTTTTAACCCCGCCCCTGTTGTGGTATAAAGCGCGCCTCTTTTTCGGGGTCGGGCTGCTTATTGCACGTTTCCCGGTGAAGAGACAACAAACGACACACACATATCAACACCCGTGCCAGGGTGCCGGCCAGTCCGGTTTGGTTGCGGGGATATGTGGAGGATTAACCCAACACAAGGTATTTAGATTATGTCGCAAGTAAGTATGCGCGACCTGCTTCAGGCGGGCGCTCACTTTGGTCACCAGACCCGTTACTGGAATCCCAAGATGGACCAGTACATTTTCGGTGCCCGTAACAAGATTCACATCATCAACCTCGAGCACACAGTGCCGGCCTTCAACGAGGCGCTGGACCTGGTGAAGCGCCTGGCGGGCAACAAGAACAAGATCCTGTTCGTCGGCACCAAACGCGCTGCGGGCAAGATCATCAAGGAGCAGGCGGAACGCGCCGGAATGCCCTACGTCAGCCATCGCTGGCTGGGTGGCATGCTCACCAACTACAAGACCATCCGTGCCTCCATCAAGCGCCTGCGCGATCTCGAGGCGCAGCAGTCCGATGGCACCTTCGACAAGCTCACCAAGAAAGAGGCGCTGATGCGTACTCGCGACATGGAGAAGCTTGAGCGCAGTATCGGTGGTATCAAGGATATGGGCGGCTTGCCCGACGCCCTGTTCGTGGTCGACGTGGACCACGAGCGCATTGCCATCACCGAGGCCAACAAGCTGGGTATCCCGGTAATCGGCATCGTCGACACCAACAGCAACCCTGATGGTGTGGATTACATCATCCCGGGGAACGACGACGCGATTCGCGCCATCAAGCTGTACGTGACTGCGGTGGCCGACGCCTGCCTGTTGGGCAAGGTCGAATCCGGTGAAGCGGTGTCTGCCAAGGATGAATTTGTCGAGGAAGAGGCCGCCAAGGAAGAGGCCGCCACGGATGAGGCCGCCACGGATGAGGCGCCTGAAGCTGAAGTACAGGCCGCTGAAATACAGGCCGAGGCTGAACCGCAGCCCGAGCCCGCAGCTCAGCCTGAAGCTGAGCCCGAGGTTGCCGAAGAGCCGAAAGCGGCTGCTGAGTAATCCAGCTGCCCGGTTCCTCTGGGAGCGGGGCGCTGATACCAGATCATTCCCCGGGCAACTGCGCCGGGGTTTTTGTTTCCAGATCCAGATTCCTGGGGTTTTAGAGGAGGAGTACCAATGTCAGCAGCACTGGTTAAAGAATTACGCGAGCGCACCGGCCTTGGCCTGCTGGAGTGCAAGAAAGCCCTGGCAGCTGCCGGTGGCGATGTCGACAAGGCCATCGAGGAACTTCGCAAGTCCAGCGGTATGAAGGCGGCCAAAAAAGCCGGCCGTACAGCCGCCGATGGTGTAGTGATTACCCGTATCGCCGAAGACGGCAGCTATGGCGTGGTGGTGGAAGTCAACAGTGAAACCGATTTTGTCGCTCGCGACGAAAACTTCCTGGCGTTTGTCGACCGGGTTGTGAGCGCTGCCTTCGATGGCAGGCAGACCGACGTCGCCGCTTTGATGGAAGGCGAGCTGGAGTCGGCCCGCGAGGCCCTGGTCCAGAAAATCGGTGAGAATATCGGTGTGCGTCGCGTTGAACTGGTAGATGCTGACGCTGGCGTGGTCGGCGCCTATGTGCACGGCAACAACCGAATCGCTGTGTTGGTGCAGCTCAAGGGCGGCGACCAGGACCTCGCCAAGGACGTTGCCATGCACGTGGCCGCGGTGAACCCGCAGGTGGTATCACCGGAGCACATGCCCGAGGACCTACTGGCCAAGGAGAAGGAAATCTTTACTGCCCAGGCCCAGGATTCCGGCAAGCCCCCTGAGATCATCGATAAGATGATCGGTGGTCGCATCAAGAAGTTCCTGGCTGAAAATAGCCTGGTGGAGCAGGCTTTCGTCAAGGACCCTGACGTCACCGTCGGCAAGCTTGTTTCCGGCGCCGGTGCCGAAGTCGTCTCTTTTGTCCGTTTTGAAGTGGGCGAGGGTATCGAGGTCGAGAAGGTCGATTTCGCTGACGAGGTGGCTGCCCAGCTGAACGGCTGATAACCATTGTTGGCAAGATCAGTAACGGGGCGTCGGTCCCGTTTTTTTGTTTTTGCTCGTTTTGGGCGGCCCTTTGGGCCGCTGCGTCGCTTTGCGCGAAGCATTTTCCATTGCTGCATTACGGGCGACCATGCGGTGCGTGGGGCGCTTTACTTTTTTAGGGGCGGGTTCTTGTGGGTGTCTTCGAACGAAAGCTGGTGGGAAGAGTGCTACTTTTCCAGTTGGTAGCTGGAGCTGGGTCTGCGTGCAGGTGCCTCTAGGGAAAAGACATTTCGCACCGGAGCCCCTCCAAGTCCGCAATGAAAAACGCTCCGCACAAATCAACGCGGGGTGCCAAATCACAAGAAATCACCTCGCTTCGGATGTTGTCTGCTACGGAGTCCGCGTTGGTTGGTGGGGCGAGGTTTCGGCTTTCGGACTTGGAGGGGCTCCGGCGCGGAACCAGAACCCTCTTAGAGGCACCTGCACGTTGACCCAGTACCAGCTAACAGGCGTGCAAGCAGTACTCCAGCCAGGGAACCTGAATCAGCGGGAACCCACAAGAACCCGTTTTTTAAGAAGCAAGCAGTCAAACGCGCCGCAAGGTGCCCGTAATGTAGAAAACGAAACCTCGTCTCACCAAGCGACGCAGCGGCCCAAAGGGCCGCCCAACGAAAGCAGATAAAAATACAGTCAGCTACTAGGGAGATGGCCCGATGTCCTGTAAGATACGCCCCAGTTTTGGAGAGGAGCTATATGCCACAGGGAACGGCTGACAAGAAGTACCAGCGGATACTGCTCAAGCTTAGCGGAGAAGCGCTGACCGGCAGTGAAAACTTCGGTATCGACCCGAAAATCCTCGACCAGATGGCGCTTGAGATTGGCCAACTGGTGGGTATCGGCGTCCAGGTTGGCCTGGTAGTCGGCGGGGGCAACCTGTTTCGCGGGGCCGCGCTGCAGACCGCCGGGCTGGACCGGGTTACCGGTGACCACATGGGCATGCTCGCCACCGTGATGAACGCCCTGGCCCTGCGTGATGCGCTGGAGCGATCCAACATAGCAACCCAGGTCATGTCCTCCATCCCCATGAGTGGAGTGGTGGATCACTATGATCGGCGCAAGGCGATCCGGGCCCTGAGCAATGGTGACGTGGTGATCTTCGCAGCCGGTACCGGCAACCCGTTTTTCACTACCGACTCCTCCGCCTGCCTTCGCGGGATTGAGGTGGACGCGGACCTGGTCCTCAAGGCTACCAAAGTAGACGGCGTCTATTCTGCCGACCCGATGAAAGTAAGCGACGCGGTGAAATACGAACGCCTGACCTACGACGAGGTGCTGGACAAGAAACTCGAGGTGATGGACCTCACCGCCATATGCCTGTGCCGCGACCACAAGATGCCCGTGCGCGTGTTTGAGATGGAAAAGCAGGGTGCGCTCCTCAACATTGTCAGGGGTGGCCAGGACGGTACCCTGATCGAGTAGCCGGTTATATCGGGAGGAATAATAAGTGATTGATGATATTAAATCGGAAGCCAGCGAGCGTATGGAGAAAAGCCTGGAAGCGCTGGGCCACAACTTCAATAAGATCCGTACCGGCAGGGCCCACCCGAGCTTGCTTGAAGGGGTGAAAGTGCATTACTACGGCTCCGATACCCCACTCAACCAGGTAGCCAATATCTCGGTTGAAGATGCCCGGACCCTGTCGCTGACAGCCTGGGACAAGTCGATGATTCCCGACATCGAAAAGGCCATCATGTAGTCCGACCTGGGGTTGAACCCGGCCACGGCGGGGGAGGTGATACG
>JARFQU010000016.1 GCA_029287595.1 Halioglobus sp.
CCGTTACCGAAATCCGGCGGGCAGCTGCCGGACTGGGCAAACGCCGCGCTCGCAGTGCATGCCAGCAAAAACAGGGCTGCGGCAAGGTGCGAGCACAATGCGGAGGATCGGGTGATCAGATTGTTCATGGGTTGGCTTGGAGACGCTGGTTTTTTGTGCCATGTTAGCACGTGTGCATGGCGAATTTGTATTTCTCTAATAGTATCAAAAGCCTAGCTATTGCCGCCTTCGCCAGGCGGTGGAAGGAAGCCAGGCCGTACCAACACCAGAAAGTCATTCCAGCGCTCGCCGGTTATGGGCTTGTCGATCAGCTTGTTGCTATGATGAAGGCCAATCTGGTATCTGTAACCGGCTACGGTGCGGGATCACTGGGCCTGGGCTAACCTCACCCGGTACAATGGCGTTCTGGCTCCCAACCGTCACTGACAGCACTGATATTCAAATACAGGCACGACCATATTCTGGATCGAGGTAGCAATGAACAAGGCGATTGAACAGACAGACCCCTCCGACGTGCATGGAGACCTTGGCATTGAACTGCGACGCCATCACGAGTTGACCCTGGGTCGCGAGGACGTCGGGGAATCCCATCACTACCTGTATCACGCTCTCGCGCTGACATTGCGCGACCAGCTGGTCCGGCGCTGGCGTGAAACAAGGATAAGGCACCGGCAGGATAAAAGCAGGCGGGTACACTACCTCTCCCTGGAATACCTGATGGGCCGGAGTCTCAATAATGCGCTGCTCAACCTGGATCTTGAGCAACCGGTGCGCGACGCGCTACAGCAGTATGCCTGTGACCTGGAGCTGGTGGCCGACGAGGAGCTGGATGCCGGGCTGGGCAACGGCGGCCTAGGTCGTCTTGCCGCCTGTTTCCTCGACAGTTGTGCCAGCCTCGATATCCCGGTGACCGGCTACGGCATCCGCTATCAGTATGGCATGTTTCACCAGAAGATCCGCGATGGCTACCAGATCGAACAGCCGGACAACTGGCTGCGAAACGGCAACCCCTGGGAGATCGAGTGCCCCGAGAATATGCGGCGCATTTCATTTTACGGTCACTGCGAGCCGGTAGAGGACGGTGCGGACCGCCAGAGATCCCGCTGGGTGGGCACTCACGATGTCCTCGCCATGCCCTACGATGTACCCATCCCCGGCTTTCGCAACGGCACGGTGAATACGCTGCGTTTGTGGAAGGCCGAGGCGACCGACGAATTCGACCTGGAGGAATTCAACGCCGGAAGCTACACCGATGCGGTGGCCGCCAAGAACCTGGCCGAGCAGATCACCATGGTGCTGTATCCCAATGATGCCAGCGAGCTGGGCAAGGAGCTGCGTCTGCGGCAGCAGTACTTCCTGGCGTCAGCCAGTCTGCAGGATGTCATGGACCACTGGATCAAGCGAAATGGCCACGACTTCAGTGGCTTTGCCGAAGGTAACTGCTTCCAGCTGAACGATACCCACCCGACCGTAGCGGTGGCCGAGTTGATGCGCTTGTTGGTGGATGAACAGGGACTGGACTGGGACACTGCCTGGCAGATCACAACCCGCAGCATGTGTTACACCAACCATACGCTGCTGCCCGAAGCGCTGGAAGCGTGGTCAGTGGGCCTGATTTCCCAGTTGTTACCTCGCATCCTTGAGATTATCTACCAGATCAATGACTGGTTTCTGGCAAGGGTTGAGGAAAAATGGCCCGGGGATCAGGAGCGCAGGCGGCGCATGTCCATTATCGACGAGGGGGAGCACCCGCGGGTCAGGATGGCCTACCTGGCGATCGTTGGCAGTTACTCGGTGAACGGTGTTGCAGCCCTGCACACCGAGCTGTTGCAGCGTGGACTGTTCAGGGATTTCCACGAGCTGTGGCCGTCGAGATTCAACAACAAGACCAATGGTGTGACCCCGCGGCGCTGGCTTGCGCACTGTAATCCACGACTTGGCGAGTTGATCAGCGGTAAGCTTGGGGATGGATGGGTTACCGACCTGGACCAACTCGAAGGGCTCAAGGCGCACCTCGATGACAGCGCATTCGCAGACCAGTGGATGGCGGTGAAAAAGCACAATAAGCGGGCGCTTGCTGCGCTGGTGGCGCGTGAGTGCCTGGTTGATTTTGACGCTAATATGATGTTTGACGTCCAGGTCAAACGCATTCACGAGTACAAGCGTCAGTTGCTCAACATCCTTCATGTCATTCACCTCTACGACCGTATCGATCGCGGAGAGACCTCAGGGTTTCAACCACGCTGCGTGCTGTTCGGGGGCAAGGCGGCACCGGGATATTTCATGGCAAAATTGATCGTTAAACTGATCAATAACGTGGTTGAGATCATAAACAGTGACGAGCGGGCCAGGGATTGGTTACGGGTTGCTTTCCTGCCCGATTACAGGGTAACGGCAATGGAGGTTATCTGCCCGGGGACTGACCTGTCGGAACAGATTTCCACGGCGGGCAAGGAGGCGTCGGGGACAGGCAACATGAAGTTCATGATGAATGGTGCCCCCACCATCGGCACGCTGGACGGGGCGAATATCGAGATTCGCGACGCCGTCGGTGAGGAAAATTTCTTTCTCTTCGGCCTCACCGCCGAACAGGTCGAGGTAGCGAAGGCGGGATATGATCCGGACGCGGTTATCAAGGCGGACGCCGACCTGGCCAGGGTAATGAATCTGCTGGAGCAGGGGCGCTTTAACCGGGCAGAGCCAGGTATTTTTGCTCCTGTGGTCGCCGCCATCAGGAGCGCTCACGACCCCTGGCTGACCGCAGCGGATTTCCGCAGCTATGTGAATGCACAGCAGCAGGCTTCGGACACCTACCGCAACAGGGCGCTATGGGCGCGTATGAGCATTCTGAACACGGCTTGCAGCGGCCGTTTTTCCAGCGACCGGACCATCGGCGAATACCGTGACCAAATCTGGTACCACCCGGAGTCGGGTGCAGGGCAATGAGATAAAAAAATGCCGCCCCATGGGCGGCATTTTTGTTTGCACGGCTGCAGAGCCGTTGCTACATAGTGGCAATCACAGCACAGCCCCTACTTCAGATCAAAACGATCCAGCTGCATCACCTTGGTCCAGGCGGCGACGAAGTCATTTACGAAACGCTGCTGGGCGTCGTCGTAGGCATAGACTTCGGCAACAGCGCGCAGCTCCGAGTTGGAACCGAATATCAGGTCAACCGGCGTCGCAGTGAACTTCACCTTCCCTGTGTTGCGATCCACGCCTTCATAGACACCGTCGGTACCCGATTTCTTCCACTGTGTGGACATATCCAGCAGCTCGACAAAGAAGTCGTTGTTCAGGGTTCCCGGCTTGTCCGTGAACACGCCGTGCTGTGAACCACCGGTATTGGCGTCCAGCGAGCGCAGGCCACCAACCAACACGGTCATCTCCGGTACCGTCAGCTTGAGTTGATCGGCGCGATCTATCAGCATCTCGGTCGGTGAGCGGTAGCTCTGGTCCGCATCGAAGTAGTTGCGGAAGCCATCGGCTTTCGGCTCAAGCAAGGCGAAAGACTTCACGTCAGTCTGTGCCTGTGTTGCGTCGGCCCGGCCCGCTATGAAGCTGACTTCAGCCTTCACGCCCGCATCCTGCGCCGCCTGTTCTACGGCAGCGGCGCCACCGAGCACGATTAGGTCAGCCAGTGACACTTTACTGCCACGCTTTTTCTTACCGTTGAAGTCCCGCTGAATCTCCCTGAGCGTGGTCAGCACGCGCTGGAGTTCGGCGGGGCTGTTGGCCGCCCAGTCTTTTTGCGGGGCCAGTGCCACGCGGGCGCCGTTGGCGCCACCACGCATATCACTGGCGCGGAAACTCCCTGCTGAGGCCCAGGCGGTGCGCACCAGTTCGGGTACTGTCAGACCCGACTTCAGGATGTCCTTCTTGAGCGACTTGATATCACCGTCGTCGATGACCTTGTAGTCAACGGCGGGAATCGGGTCCTGCCAGATGAGCTCCTCGCCGGGGACTGCATCACCGAGATAACGGGAACGCGGACCCATGTCGCGGTGGGTCAGCTTGTACCAGGCCTTGGCGAACGCTTTCTGGTACTCGTTCGGGTCTGCCAGGAATCGCTCTGCGATGGCACGATATTTAGGGTCGGCCTTCAGTGCCAGGTCAGCTGTCGTCATCACCGGGGCGTTGAACTTGCCCGGGATGTGCGCATCCGGTACCGAGCTGCGCTTTGAGGGATCTGCGGGTCGCCACTGGATGGCGCCAGCGGGGCTGCGGGTCTGTTCCCACTCCATGTTTAACAGGTTCTCCAGGTACAGTGTGGTCCACTGGGTGGGTGCCTGGGTCCAGGCGCCTTCCAGTCCACTGGTAACCGTGTCCTCAGAGTGCCCCTTGCCACAGCGGTTCTTCCATCCCAGCCCCTGTTCCTCGATAGGGGCAGCGGCGGGCTCCGGCCCCACACAGTCTGCGGGTTTGTGCGCACCGTGCATCTTGCCGAAGGTATGGCCGCCGGCCACCAGCGCCACCGTTTCCTCGTCGTTCATGGCCATACGGCCAAAGGCGGTGCGAATATTGCGCGCCGAGCCGACCGGGTCAGGCTTGCCGCGGGGGCCTTCCGGGTTCACGTAGATAAGTCCCATATGGGTTGCGCCCAGCGGTCGCTGCAGTTTCCCGTCCTTGGTCTGGCGGTCGCTGGCCAGCATCTCTACTTCCGGTCCCCAGTACACCAGGTCGGGCTCCCAGTCGTCGGTGCGACCACCGGCGAAGCCGTAGGTTTCAAAGCCCATGTTTTCCAGCGCCACATTACCCGCCAGAATCATCAGGTCTCCCCAGGAAAGACTCTCGCCATACTTCTGTTTGACGGGCCACAGCAGCCGCCGTGCCTTGTCCAGGTTGCCGTTGTCCGGCCAGCTGTTGAGCGG
>JARFQU010000168.1 GCA_029287595.1 Halioglobus sp.
GCGGCCTGCCCGAGGACATGCGCCCGGACCGGTGTGGCGCCATCGTCAAGTGGCAGGCTCGCTGGCGCCTGTGGCAGACGATCACGGCCATGCCGGTGGGTGCGCAGATTCCCGAGCAGACCCTGCGGCGACTTATCGAACACGCGAGGCAACGCGGGATGCCGGTGATTTTCCTGCAGCACGACGAGGTCGACGGCGATTTTTTGAATACCCGCCACCTGGCCACGGGCCCCGCCGAGTTCATTGCAGAGGCGAAGCACGGCCTGAAGGCGGACGACGTCTGGTAGGCGCGGACCCGGATCCGGCGCTGTGGCCCGGCCTTCTCGCTCTGACCAATTCGGGGGAGGGCAACGCCGCCTTGCCCCCCGCGGCAGCTATACTTTGGCCATGGCAAGAGCTGATATTGTCTCCGCACTGGGCGGCACAGCGCTGGGTGAACTTGTGCCGCTGGACTTCCTGTCGCGCTTCTCCCTGTCACTGCCAGCCCAGTACGGCATGGTCTGCGCCGACGTGGGTGCGCAACGTGAGTGCCTGGAGGCGATGGGTGCCACGCCCTTCTTTCACGCGCAGATGGACGCGCCCGGCTGGACCGAGGCGGGTGAGAAAAAGAAAGTGCGGGTCGATATGGCTATGGGCTACACGGAGCAGGAGCAAATAGAGCTGCTGGGGCCTGGAGAAAATACGCGTTTCTATACCGACGCGATTCCGGACGATGGTGCACTCACCCTGCACCATGTGTGCTGTAACCAGAACGACCTGGGCCGCCTTAAACAGGAGCTGCCGCGTGCAGGATTCCCTCTTTACCTGGAGGGCGGGATACACGTCGGCTTGCTGTCTACCCACTTCGCCTACTTCGACACCCGCGACCAGCTGGGTTTCTGGCTGGAGATCGCGCAGTACCGCCTGCTGGGCAGGCACCGACCGCCTACGGAGGCGTTTATCTCGCGGCTGGCGCGGCTGCAGCGTCGCTTGGCGCAGTAGCGCCGCCCGGGCGCGTTGGCCAGCTCAGATTGCTTCCAGGAAAGGCCCGTCCACGCACAGGCGGCGCCCGTCAGGCGACGCACAGGCACCGCAGATGCCCACGCCGCACTTGGTGAGGTAGTCGATGGCGCTGAAGATCTGCTTTGCCGAGCAGAACTCGCGCTGTACTTTTTCCGCCGCGTGCACCATCGGTCCGGGTCCACAATTGTAGAACACCAACTTTTCGAGTTCCTGCGCACTCATACCCTGCAGGCGCTCGCGTAAAAGCTCGGTAACGACACCGCGGTAACCTTCGCTGCCGTCGTCGGTGGCCACATGCACCTGCGCGATCTCCCGGCACTCGTCCAGGTAGTACAGGCGATCGGCGTTGCGCGCACCAAGGAATACCTCGGCGTTGCCGAAGTCCCGGGCCACCTGGTACACGGCGGCCAGCCCGGTGCCGCCGGCGACGGCCATGATAGTGGCGTCCTCACCGGGCTGCACCGGTATGCCATGGGGGCCGCGCACGTAGGCCTCGGTGCCTGCGGGCAGGTCCATCAGTGCGTGGGTGAACTCGCCCACGTCGATGACTACGAGGGTGAAAGGGTCGTCGCTCAGCGCGGAGAAGGGCTTCTCGCCCAGCCCGGGAATCCACAGGAAGATAAACTCGCCCGCCTGGATATTGATTTTGCGGTCGAAGGAGAGCAGAGCGATGTCCTCGCAGACCCGCGTGTTGTTCACCAGGGTGATCGGGCGGAACTGCATGTCGATGTCATAACGTATGCGCGACTCCGCCACCTCGGCGCCGCCTTCCATGTCGCTTTCCAGGGCCGTGAAGTAATCGGCGATCTCATCCGTGGTCAGGCCCACCAGGGCCGAGCCGATGCCGACCACGCTGGCACCGGCATCCATGTAGGCGCGGGCGTCGGCGGCGCTGCTGGCGCCGCCACAGCCGATGACGGGGATGTCCACCGCCTGAGCCGCCTGGCGCACGCACTTCAGGCCTACGGGCAGCATGCCCTTGCCCGAGATGCCGCCCTCGCCGTTGCTCAGCACCGGGTGGCCGTGGGCCGAGGTGTAGCCCGGGCCCACGGTATTGATGGCGCAGAAGCCGTCTGCGCCACCCGCCTCGGCGGCCCTGGCGATGACCGCGATGTCCGGGGTATTGGGGGTCAACTTGGGACTGACCGGGATATCCACCACCGCCTTCACCGCACTGACGATTTCCCTGACCATGTCCGGGTCCTGGCCCATGGCCATGCCATACCCCTTGGCGTGGGGGCATGACAGATTCAGTTCAAGTCCGTCTGAAACAGGGGCGAGGATTTTCGCCACTGCGACGAACTCTTCCACGCTGCCGCCGAATATCGAGGTCAGCAGGAAACGATCCTCTGGAATGTCCAGTTTGCCCAGCAATTCCAGTGATTTTTGGGCGCCTGGGTTGGTCAGGCCCACCGCGTTAACAAAGCAGCCCGGTGCATACTGGCTGAACACGGGCTCGCGATTGCCATCCCTGGGCTCCAGGCCAATACTTTTGGTAGTGACTACCCCAACTTCGGGTATGTGATCAAACACATACTGAATGATGGAGGTCGCCGTGGTGACGATGCCGGAGGGGATGGTGAAGGGGCCGGACAGTGTTTTACCTAGGAATTCTGTTTTCAAGTTCGCGGACTCTAAGCCAGTCGTGTGGGTAGTATGACAAGTCGCGCGATTATACTGGTTTGGGCTGCCTTAGACGACCTCCTTCCAGTAGTCGTCCACCCGTTGCTGGATGTCGTCAACCAGACTGGGCTCCTGTCCCGCCTGGAACAGATGTGAGAAGCGACCCTGCCGCCTGAGGTAGTCTTGCACGGGCGGGCGCTCCCGCGGTATGCGCGTGTGCACGACCTGGCCATTGACATACTCCTTGAGCGGCCAGACGCCCGTCTTCACCGCCAGTTTGCCAATTTCGACGGAATCCCTGGGATCGTAGTCCCAGCCGGTGGGGCAGGGAGACAGGGCGATGATCATCCTCGGTCCCTTCATATCCCTGGCCTTTTCGATTTTTTTCGCCAGGTCCAGAGGTTCACTGCCGATAACGGTTGCCACATAGCTTGGCCGATGGGCCGCCCAGATCGAAAACAGATCCTTCTTGTAACCGGGATACCCGCGGCTGCCCCTGCTGGTGGCGGTGGCTGCACCGTGGGGAGTGGCGCTGGAGTACTGCTGGCCGGTATTGCCGTAACCCTCGTTGTCGTAGCAGATGTAGATGAAGTCCAGGTCCCGGTCCAGGGCGCCTGAAGTGGCGGACATGCCCATGCCATAGGCTGAACCGTCCCCGGTTAACACCACCACCTGCAGGTCATCTGCGCTCGGCAGGCGTCCCTGCTGCAACAGGATATCCAGAGCGTCCCTTACGCCCTGGGCCCCGGCAGGTGCGGAGGCCATGGCGGTGTATAACCAGGAGCCTCTGAATGGTGTGAAGGGATAGGCGGATAGCAGTGTCATGCAGCCGGCGGCGTTGACGAACACGGTTTTTTCACCCAGTACATCGTAGATCTGGTGCAGGGCCTCGAGAGCGCCGCAGCCGCTGCACATGGGTGTGCCCGTGCCCAGCAGGTGGGTCGATGGCAGGTCCTTCATCCGCCTGATGATGTCGCTCACGCTTCGTCCCTCCCGCCGGTGTGTTGCTGTCGCTCGCGGATCGGGGAAGTCTCATCCCGTTCCACCAGGGCTATGGACTGCAGCTTGCGGATCTCGCGCAATTCGTCCTCGGTGTACAGCAGGCGCGGCGGCGGGGTCCTGCCGGTCGCCACCGCCTCACGGGTAACCGCCGCCATCTGGTAGAACTCTTCCGGTGCTATCTCGCGCCCCCCCAGGCCGCCAATAAAACTGGCGAGCACGACCGGAGCCTGTGGCCGGCCGTAGAGTGCGGCGCACAACTCGGTGTGCAATACCCCGCCCTGGCCCATGGATAGATTCTGGTCGATAACGGCGACCCCCTGCACACCCTGCAGCGCGTCTGCGATGATGTCGGCGGGGTAGGGTCGCAGCAGTCGAGGCCGCAGCAGCCCCACCCGGTGTCCCGCATCCCGCAGCCGGTCCACCGCCTCCCTGGCCTTGGTGGCGAAGGAGCCTATCATGTAGAACACCACTTCCGCGTCATCGCAGCGGTAGGCCTCCACAACGCCCCGGTCCCGTCCAAAACGGGCCCGGAACTCTGCGGCAATCCCGCTGTAGACGGTCACTGCACGCTGCGCGGCCAGGTGTGTCTCGTAGCGGAAATAGGAATAGGGGCTGCCCCCCAACACGGCCACCGCCTGGCTCGCCGGTGCGCTTGCCGCAAAACGGATCATGCCGGGATCGAAGGGAGGCAGGAATTCACTGGCCGCGGCCGGGTCCGGCAGGTTCACCGGTTCCCTGGTGAAGGACAGGTAGAACCCGTCCAGGTTGACCATTACCGGCAGGCGTACGGTGGGGTCCTCCGCCAGGCGGTAGGCCATCAGAATGCCGTCAACTACCTCCTGGCAGTCGGCGCAGTGTATCTGCAGGAAACCGCTGTCACGGGCGGCCAGTACGTCATTGTGATCGGCCTCCAGGGTGATGGGCGCGGACAGGCCGCGCGACACGTTGACCAGTACGAAAGGAGCGCGCCAGCCGGCTACCGTGTAAATCATCTCCATGGCGTGCAGCAGCCCCTGGCTGGAGGTAGCGCTGAACACCCTGACACCTGTGGCGGCCGCCGCGCCCGCGGCGGTGAGCATTGAATGCTCCGACTCCAGGGTGACCATCCGCCCTTCCATGTCACCGCCGTCCAGCCAGCCTCCCAGGGTCTCGATAATCTCTGTCTGGGGGGTGATGGGGAATGCGGGTATATAATCCACCCGTGCCAGGCGCGCGCCCCAGGCCGCGGCGACGTTACCGGTCAGCAGGGTCGCGGCCATCGTGTTCTCCCGGCGATTTCGCCTGTTGTTCCTGTTGCTGGGCAAGGTATTCGGGTACGCTGCCAATGGCATGGGGCGGACAGACCCCAACGCAAATCATACAGCCCTTGCAGTGATCGTAATCTATCACGGGGATGTCCTGTTCCACCGCGATCGCGCTGTCGGGGCATAAGCTGCTGCATACCCACCAACATTTGCCACAGAGATCGTAATCGATCACCGGGCGCAGGGTGCGCCACAGTCCTGTGCGAACCTGGACGCTGTTAGCGATGGCGCGAATGTCGGGCGCGGCGACACTGGCATCGTCCACCGGCAACTCCACCCAGGAAGGCGGGATGTAGTCAGTTGCGCTGACAGCGGTTCCCTCGGTCACTAATCCGCGATGTGCCGCCATGGCATCGAACGCCGCCAGGGCACTGTCGGAGTTGGTGGCCACCACTTCCTTTCCCAGGGGTGCCAGTTCCTCCTCGATGGCGGCCTGCAGTGCCGCGGGTTCTATCACCCCCAGCAGGCAGGCCGCAGCACCGGCGCAGGTAGCGCCTATGTGGGGTAGTTCAGCCCGGTCCCGGGCTTCCTCTGTCGCCGGGAGGATCAGTAGCGTAGCTGCCAGGTTGAGGCGGTGGCGCCATGTTGCCGCTGTTTCGCGAGAATTCACCAGCACCACGGTAGCCGCCGTTATACCCTGCAGGGTGCCTGCCGCTGGCACTGCCAGCAGCGTGTCGTCCGCTATCACCACCAGATCCGGGCGGTGGATCACGCCGCGTTCTTTGATGGTAGCCCCTTCGGCCGCCTCGCGGGCTGCCCGCACGGTGGAAAAAATGGGTGCCCCGCGTCGCTCGGCACCGTACTTCGGCGCATCCTGCACGGTGAATCCGGACCGGAACAGGGCCGTGCCCAGCACCCGACTTGCCATCTTTATTCCCTGGCCGCCACGGCCATGTATGCGTATCCGGTACATGAGAAGGACGCCCTAGAACAGGCTCCAGCGCCGTAATGCCATCGCTCTGCGCACCCGACGGTGGGCCATATCCTCCGCCGCCTGTCGCGGCGTGCAGTTGTCAGAGCGTACGATGTCCAGTACCCGGCGCACGTTGTAGGTCAGTTTTTCCGCGATGATATCCATGGCTGCGGCCTCGCTGGCGCCGTGGTACTCCATGGCGGCGCAGATGACACCTCCGGCATTGGCGATGAAATCCGGGATACAGAGCACACCGCGTTCGTGCAGGATTTCTTCTGCCCCGGGGGTCATCGGTATGTTCGCCCCGGACACCACCATAGCGGTCTGCAGTCGATTCACGTTGTCCTCCCGGATCACGTCCGGCCGGGCGGCGGGAATCCAGATATCGCAGTTCACATCGATGATGGACTCTGCATCCCCCTTGCTGACACCGGGGCCATCCGGGTAATCGATGACGTTGCCATCTGTCTCTTTCAGTGCCACTAATTGCGCCACATCCAGGCCGTCGGCGCAGGAAACCGTGCCGCGAATATCCGCCGCCCCCACGATAATGGCTCCCTCCTCGGCGAGGAAGCGGGCGGCATGCTTGCCCACGGCGCCAAAACCCTGGATCGCCACCCGGGCACCGGCCAGCTCCCGCTGCTGGTATTCACACGCCACCTTGACGGCGTGCAGCAGGCCCCAGCCTGTGGCACCGATCTCATCCAGCGGGATACCGCCCAGTTCGCGCGGCAGGCCGACCGCGCGCCCGATCTCGTCGCGCACCCAGCCCATGCACTGTTCGTCTGTGCCCATGTCCGGACCAAAGATATACTGCTCGACCTCTTCCAGAGCACAGGCGAAGGCACGAACCAGTTCCTCCTTCTGCGCTATCGGCATGCCCGGGTCGCCGTAAAGTACGGATTTACCCCCGCCATGGGGTAGATCGGCGGCGGCGTTCTTGAAGGTCATTGCCCGGGCCAGCCGCAGGCACTCCTGGGTGCTGACGTCCGGGGCCATGCGCACCCCGCCGATCGACGGGCCGCGGGAGACATTGTCCACCACCAGGGTGCCGCGCAGCCCGACGGATGGTTCGTAGACCTCTATAACCTTAAAGGGCCCAAATTCGTCGTATGTGATTGCCGTCATTATCCGCTGACCTCCTGATTCCCGCCTGGAATGCACTGCACCCGCCTCTGGAATCACTCTAGCTCGTTTTCGCCGCTTCCGAGAGCCTGTATCGCCGGGTACAGGGTCTTAATTCTGATCGCTTTGACCTGGGTCAAGGCTTTGATGGGAGGGTGGAGCCTGGTTCCGGTCTATACTTTTTACCATTGTGGTGCTTGTGGGGAAGTCGATGGCCGATGCCCTGTTACTCGACCTGAGTGGCGTGCTGTATGACGGTGACGATCTGGTGCCCGGCGCGCTGGAGGCGGTGAAGCGGGCGCAGCGCAGCGAGCTTGAAGTTCGCTTTGTCACCAACACCTCACAAAAGACCCGTGCTTCCCTGCTGCAGCATCTGCGAAGTTTGGGTTTTGACCTGGAGCAGGCCCAGCTGTTCACCGCGGTGGATGCCGCCAGGCAGTGGCTGCAGCAACGCGAGCTGCGACCTTTTTGTATCGTGCACGAAAATATCCGCGGGGAGTTCGATGATTTTGAGCAGCGCGAACCCAATGCGGTAGTGATTGCGGATGCCGCAGACGGTTTCAATTATGCCAATCTCAATCGCGCGTTCCAGCTTTGCCTGGAAGGTGCTCCATTGCTGGGGGTAGGTTACAACCGCTACTTCAAGTCGGGCGCAGAGGTATTAATGGACGCCGGCGCTTTCATCGTCGCGGTGGAATTTGCCGCCGGAGTAAAAGCGACTATTGTCGGCAAGCCCAGCAGTGAATTCTTCCACCAGGTGTTGGCATCTACCAGTAGCACACCGGCACGCGCCCTGATGGTGGGAGACGATGTATTCGGCGATGTGGAGGGCGCTCTGCACGCAGGCCTGCGCGCCTGCCTGGTTCGCACTGGTAAGTACCGTGAGGGTGACGAGGCCAGAATCGACGGTGAATTCGCTCTGGTGGATTCTGTCGAGGGCGCGGTGGAACTGGCCCTCTCGGGCCAGCTCACCCGACAGTGCTAGCCCTCTGTCAGGTCCTTGATCTCGGTGCTTACGCCGTTGGTCTTCACTGATTCCATGCCGTTATCACAGCCGGATTCTGATTCGTACATCTGGCTCTGACCTATAATCTGGTGGTTCTTCGCCTTGAGTACAAAATAAGCCTTACCGTTATTCGAGGTTTTGCACTCGAACTGGCCCGCTTCACCGCAGTTGGACTGCACTGAGGCAATACCGTTCAGCGCTGCGGACTTGGAACTGTACATTTCGCTTTTCAAGATACCTTGTCCGTTGCCGGCCAGTAGGTTGAAGAAGTACTCGCCGTTCTTTGCCTTTTTAAGCTCGTAATATCCTGCCATGGTTTATTTCCTGTCTGTGAGTTAAAGGGACCGCCATTGTGCGGTGGAATGCTTCAGTCTAGACGCTATTTCGCTTTGCTCCAGTGGGAGTCGGGTTCAAGTGCCACAGAAGGTCTGGCGGACCTCCTGCTCGGGGCGTGGCGGGGTGGCGTAGCGGGCCAGTGCAGGGTCGAATTGGTAGGGCGTTGCCAGTGCCGCATGCAGCGCGCTAAACGGCTGGAAATCTCCATCGTCGCTGGCGGCGGCAATGGCTTCCTGTACCCGGTGGTTGCGCGGGATAAAGGCGGGGTTGGCGGCGTACATCCGCGCCTGCCTGTCGTCAGGCTCGTTGCTCTCGCGCTGTTGGCGCTCGCGCCAGCGGGTCAGCCAGGGCAGCAACGCATCCGGTATCTCGAACAGTTCTTTAACCGTCGCTTGTCTCGGGGAGCTCTCATCGGCGAGATCGGCAAGTCGGCGGAAGGTCAGGGTGAAATCCAGTTGATGATCTGCCATCAACTGGAACAGGTCTTCTACCAGCGCAGTATCATCTGCGGTAATCTCAGCCAGGCCAAGTTTAGCGGCCATGCCCTCGGTATGTGCCTGTACAAACAGCTCCGGAAAACGGTCTACCGCCGTTTGCGCCATAGCCACGGCTTCATCCTGTTCCTCGTGCAACAGGGGTAGCAGGGATTGGGCCAGGCAGGCCAGGTTCCAATGGGCGATGCCGGGCTGGTTGCGATAGGCGTAGCGGCCACCCTGGTCGATGGAGCTGAATACCTTGCCCGCCTGGAAGGCATCCATGAAGGCGCAGGGACCGTAGTCAATAGTCTCGCCACACAGCAGCATATTGTCGGTATTCATTACGCCGTGTATAAACCCGAGTAATTGCCAACGGGCCACCAGTGAAGCCTGCCGGGCGACCACCGCCTGCAGCAGCGCCAGGGGCATATTCTCGGCGACCAGCTGCTCCGGGTAGTGACGGGTGAGGGTGTGGTTGGTCAATGTCTGCAGTGCTTGCGTATTTTTATTGGCAGCGAAGTACTGAAACGTGCCGATACGAATGTGACTGCTGGCGACTCGGGCCAGTACTGCCCCGGGCAGGAACTGCTCGCGCACCACCTGGTCGCCGGTAGTCACCGCCGCCAACGCGCGTGTGGTGGGTACACCCAGGGCATGCATGGCTTCGCTGACCAGGTACTCGCGTATGACGGGCCCCAGGGGCGAGCGTCCGTCCCCGCCGCGGGAATAGGGTGTAGGTCCGGAGCCCTTTAACTGAATATCGAAGCGCTGGCCGGCGCCGTCCACGACCTCGCCCAGCAGGATAGCGCGACCGTCTCCCAGTTGCGGGTTGTAACTGCCAAACTGGTGCCCGGCGTAGACGCTGGCCAGAGGCTCGGCCCCCTCTGGCACAGCGTTTCCTGCTACCACATGCACGCCCTCCGGGCTTGCGAGCCAGTCGGCGTCTATACCCAGGCGCTGTGCCAGGGGGCGATTGACGGCGATCAGTTCCGGGGCCGCAACCGGCGTGGGAGACAGTTTGGTATAGAAGGTCTCCGGCATTCTGGCATAACTGTTATCGAAGGGAATAGCGTTCATTGGCCTGCTCTGGTTGTCTCAGCTATGATTGGGCGTTATAGCTCGATTATACGCTAAGCCTGAGAAGCCAGATCATGCACCCCTGGCGCGGGAATAGCCATACTCCCAGTAATGAGTTAACAACGTAAAGAGGCAACAAAATGGCAGCTTTTGCATGGGACACGGTGATCCGTAACGCCCTGGTTTTTGACGGCACCGGCGCTGCGCCACAGGAGGTGGATATTGCCATCAGGGATGGCCGAATCGCCGCGCGCGGCGCGGACCTGCCGGTTTCCCAGGCGGAACAGGTCATCGAGGCCGACGGCCAGTGGCTGATGCCGGGCCTGCTGGACATCCATACCCACCTGGACCTGGAGGTCGACCTGGAGCCGGGCCTGCCAGAGGTGGTGCGCCACGGCACTACCACTGTGCTGGTAGGCAACTGCAGCCTGGGCACCTGCTTTGGCCAGCAGGTGGAGGCAGACCAGAACCCCATCGTGGATTGCTTCACCCGGGTGGAAAACATCCCCAAATCGGTGCTGAACAAATGCGTTGAAGCGGTAACCTGGGATAACTCTGCGGATTACCTGGACCACTTCAAGGATATTCCCCTGGGGCCCAATGTGGGCGCTTTTGTGCCCCACTCCATGTTGCGGGTTGAAGTCATGGGCTTGCAGGACAGTATCAGCCGCGAACCCACCGAAGCGGAGCTGCAGCAGATGGAAACCCTGCTGGCCCAGGCCATGGACCAGGGCTATCTGGGCATGAGCACCGATGGACTGCCGTTCCATTACCTCGCCAATGAACCGCACACGGACCAGCGTATCCCCACGCAATTCGCAAGTTTCAAGGAGATGAAGCGCCTGCTCAAAGTGGTGCGCGATCGCAACCGGGTATGGCAGACCACACCCATTCTCGAACACCGCGCCAAGGCTTTCCTGTATTTCCTGCTGACCAGTGGGCGTTTATTTGGACGCACCCTGAAAACATCCGCACTTTCGACTATTGAGTTCGTCCTGGCACCCAAGGCCCACAAGGGCTTTCTGGGCTTTGCCAGCCTGGTCAATTCACGGCTGCTGCGCGGTAACATCCACTTTCAGGCGCTGGGTACCAACTTTCGTATCTGGTCCGACGGTATTGTGTCGCCCCTGTATGAAGAGCTCGATTCCACCTGCAAGCTGATCGCCAAAGAGTACGATGACGTGGCCGGTCGCATGGCCCTGCTCAACGACCCGCAGTTTGTCGAGGAATTCCGGCGCGACTGGCACCATGGCCGTCGCGGTCGCAACCTGGCGACCCTGAGAACGCGCCTTGGGTTGCCCGACAACCTGGTAATCCGCGACCTCGACCGGATGATCTTTGACGGCGCACCGGTTGGCGATTGGGATGGTGAGAGTATGCAGGCGGTCTACGACCGGCTGGAACGCTACCAGCGCGGCATCGCGGAAGAGGCTCGCTCAGATGCGGAGCGCGAAGCCTTCGACCGGTTTCCGCGCACGGTCACTGACGACGCCGACTTCATGCTGCATATGATGCGCACTTATGACAAATCCTTTCGCTTCTGGGCGGATGTGGGCAATGTGGGCAACCGCGCCACGCTGGAGCTGTTGCTGCACAAGAACACCATGCCCGGGTTTAATGACTCCGGGGCGCACATAACCAACATGGCGTTTTTTGACGCCAACCTGATGTCACTGAAATTTGCCCAGCAGCGCTCACTGCAAACCGTGAGTGATATGGTCAGGCGACTTACCCGGGAACCGGCTGAGTTCTTTGGCGTGGATGCCGGTAGCCTGGAGATTGGTGCACAGGCGGATATCACCCTGGTGGACCCCGAGGTACTGCGCAACTGGGACAGCAATGAAACGCGGCAATTGCATTACAGGGAACTGTTTAAGCATGACCAGATGGTCAATCGACCGGAGGGTGTGGTTACCCGGGTGTTGATCAGGGGTGAGACCGCCTGGTGCGACGGCGCCGTCACTGAGGCACTTGGAACTCGTCCTTTGGGGCGCGCCCTGCGCGCGGCGTGATAGCCGTCAGGGTCTAGTATCCCGCCTGCATATCGACCAGGTTCAGCAGCGGTTCTCCAGCGAGATAGCGGCGCAGATTTTCGGCGGTGATCACGGCTATGCGCTCAGCGCTGCCCTGACCGGTAGATGAAATGTGCGGCGTGATGAGCACATTGTCCATTTGCCACAGGGGACTTTCCGCTGGCAGCGGCTCGGGGTCGGTCACGTCCAGCCCGGCGGAATGCAGTTGCCCTGATTGCAAGGCCGCGACCAGGTCTTCGGTGACCGTACTCTGGCCCCGGCCCACGCTGATGAACATTGCGCCAGGTTTGGCCGCCGCAAAGAATTCCTGGTTAAAAATGCCCCGCGTTTTCTCCGTTAGCGGCAGAGCGTTGACCACCACATCTGCCCTGGCCGCCAGCGCATGCAGCTCTTCAGGGAGGCCTACCTGGTCCACATAGCCGGGTCCTTCGCGGGAGGAATTGCGTATTGCCAGTACCCGCATACCCAGGCCGTGTGCGCGCCAGGCGATTTGGGAACCTATGCCGCCCAGGCCGACCACCAGCACGGTCTTGCCCTTTAGTTCACCAAAGGTCATCTTGCTCGCCAGGGAGCGGTCCCATGTGTCAGCCTTGCTGAACGCGGGCAGGCCGCGAGCCAGAGATAGCATCATGGCAATGCCATGCTCCGCGATAGCGGGGCCCGAGAGGCGTTTGCTGTTGCTGAAAACGCGTCCATTAATCTGCTCATCGGGCAAGCCCGTGCAGCGATCAATACCCACCCGATAGTTGTGAAACCACAGCAGCGAGTCGCTGGCGTTGCCCATGGTTACCGGGTTGCAAATACTGATGATGGCGTCGGCGCCGGCCAGTACTTCCGGGGTCAGCACAAAGTTCTCGGAGCGATCGAAATACAAATCGACACCTGCGCTAATGGTCTTCAGGGTTTGTTCCAAGTCGGGCAGGCGTGTGGCAAAGCTCTGTGGCAGGCTAATCACAACACGTTGTGGGTTCCAGTCCGGATGCTCGGAGATGGGCTTTGCCGCCTGGCGCAGGCCGAACTCCTCGATGATTCGGGTGGCGTCAGGGCTTGGCCCATCCACGCCAGCTCGTGTACCTGGAACCGCGAGGAGTACCAGTGTCAGGGAAAGTACCCGGATGCATTGCTTCATAGTGAAATTTCGCCCGCTAAAAGTGTCGTTGTCGCCGGGCAGTATAGTGGCTGTGCGCGCTGGCTCCCAACTCGAATTACAGCACAGCAATGAAAAACTGTGGAACACGGGGGTCAGACAGGGGCGCGGTGCGAACGCTGGGGCAATGCGCGTATCTTGAGCTAGCGCAAGCAAGGGCTATTTAATTGCGCCACCGGCTTTCTTCCGGCGTTTATGGCGCTATGCTATAGGACTTTAAAATCTGGCAGCGTTCCCTATGGTTGGCAAACATTTATCTATCGCGATTACCGGCGCCGGTGGCGCCGGGGTGATTTCCTGTGGCGAACTGCTGCTGCAGGCCTGGGCGCGGCTTGGTGGCCGTGGGCTGCTGCGCAAAGCCTATGGGCCGCAAATTCGCGGCGGTGAGTCAGCGGCCTTGCTCAAGCTGACGGAAAATGAGCGCTACACGGCCGCGGAGCATTACGATCTGGGAGTGGCCCTGGACTGGGATAATTTTTCCCGCTTCGAGGATGAAATAAAACTGAGACCTGACAGTTGGGTGATTTGCCAGGAAGGTGAGGCGCTACCTGCGGCTGTCAGCGACTTGCAGCCGCATATCCTGTCACTGCCGCTGGCGGAACTGGCCCAGGCCTCCCACCCCGATGGCCGCATCAATATGCTGGTGCTGGGCCTGCTCGGCGGCCTGCTGGACCTGCCTGGCGAGAGCCTGTGTGAGCTGGCAGAACAGAAGCTGGCGCTCAAGGCGGTTGCCTATCGCGAGGCCGCTGTTGCCAGTATCCGCAGCGGTTGCGCACAGCAGCTGGATTGTAAGCTGGACAGACCGGCGCTGGGGCAGACCGGAACCTGGTATCTCAGTGGCAACCAGGCCGCTGGGCTGGGTGCACTGGAGGCGGGGATTCGCTTTGTTGCCGCCTATCCCATTACGCCCGCATCGGATGTCCTGGAGTGGATGGCCGGGGGCCTGGAGCAGGTTGGGGGCCAACTGGTGCAGGCTGAGGATGAACTGGCTGCCATCAATATGACGATTGGCGCGGCTTTTGGCGGGGTACCATCGTTTACTGCAACCTCCGGCCCCGGGCTGGCGCTGATGAGCGAAAGCGTAGGCCTGGCGGTGGCCAGTGAAACCCCGGTGACGGTGTTTAACGTGATGCGCGGCGGGCCCTCTACCGGTATTCCCACCAAGTCCGAGCAGAGCGACCTGAATATTGCCCTGCATGGCCTGCACGGGGACGCGCCGCACCTGGTGTTGGCCCCCCTGGATATCGCCGACTGTGTATTCACCACCGGTTGGGCGGTGCACCTGGCTCAGCAACTACAGACCGCGGCTATCGTATTGTCAGACCAGTTTATCGGCCAGTCCACTGCGGTGGTATCGGAGCCGCGTCGTTGCGCCAACCCGACCGATTCGCTTGCCTTCGCAGGTGACGGCGATTACCTGCGTTACAAACTCACCGACACTGGCATCTCTACCCTGGCTTCCCCCGGGGATGCCGACCAGCGCTTTACCGCGGATGGCCTGGAGCACAATGAAAAAGGCACACCCTCGGCCAAACATTCCGATCACCAGCAGCAGTTACAGAAGCGACAGGACAAGCTCGAGCAGTTTGTTTACGGCGAAGACTGGGCGCAGGTGGAAGGCTCCGGCGCCGTGGCATTGATCAGTTTCGGCTCAAGTTCTGCAGCGATGGCCGAAGCTGCCGGGCAGTTGCAGGAGCGCGGTATAGCCACCCGCACGGTTGCCCTGCGCTTGCTGGCGCCGTTGCAGGCGGATGCGCTGGCGCAGGTACTCGACGACTGTGAGCAGGTGTTTGTGGTGGAGCAGAATCACGGTAAGCAGCTGTATCACTATCTGCGCGGGCAGATGGATTTCCGGCAGACCCTGCACAGCTATGCCATGGCGGGGCCGGTGCCGCTCAACGCGGGGCAGATTGCGCAAACAGTGGCGGAGGTACTTGCAGCATGAGTGAGATGATAAAACTTAAGGCCAAGGATTATAAATCCACGGTAAAACCCATCTGGTGCCCTGGCTGCGGGCATTTCTCGGTGTTCAATGCCATCACCAAGGCGATGGCTGCCCTGGCGATCAGCAAGGATGACACGGTGATGATTTCGGGTATCGGCTGTTCGTCGCGCCTGCCAGCCTATGTGGACAGCTATGGTTTCCACGGCGTGCATGGCCGGGGCCTGGCCATCGCCCAGGGGCTGAAGGTCGCGCGACCGGACCTCACGGTGCTGGCCATGGGTGGTGACGGGGACGGTTTCTCCATTGGTGGCAATCACTTCATCCACGCCTGCCGGCGCAACGTGAACCTGACCTATATCGCCATGGATAACGAGGTCTATGGCATGACTAAGGGGCAGGCATCCCCGACCACGCCCATGGATTGGGATCACAGCAAACTGACTCCCCATGGCCCGGGCGTGCGGCCCTTCAAACCCGCGGCGCTGGCCCTGGCATCCGGGGCGCCCTGGATCGCCCGCGCTTACTCCGGCAACCCCAACCAGATGGCGAAACTGATTGCCGAGGCCATAGCGTTTCCCGGTTTCAGCTTCCTGCATGTGATGTCCCAGTGCATTACCTTCTGTCCCGAGCAGACCGACTGGAAAAGCATTGTGCACGAACGCGAAGAACCGGCGCTCAGGAGCGCCGACGAGGCGGCAAAATTGTTCCTGCACGAGGACGGCTTCCAGACCGGCGTTCTATACGCCGAGCAGCGCGCGATCTGGCCGCCAGAGCCAGAAGCGGCGGCTGGCGTCGCTGCACTTGATCAACTGGCCGCTTCTTTCAGGGTATGAATATGACCAATAAAGCACTCGCCGAATTTCTCGCTCACTCGGTGGAACTGGAGTCAGAAGCCAGGGAGCGCTATACCGAACTGGCGGATGCCATGACCGGACACCACAACCGGGAAGTGGCGAACTTTTTCCAGCGAATGGCCGGGGAGGCGCAGCAGCATCTGGCTGAGGTCGATGAATTGGCCCAGGGTATAGTGCTGCCGCAACTCAAGGTGTGGGAATTCAACTGGCCTGAAGCAGAACCCCCGGAGACCGCCAGTTACGAAGCGATGCACTACCGCATGAGTCTGCGCGAGGCCATGACTCTGGCATTGGCCAATGAGCGCGCAGCCGAGAGCTATTACCGCGGTTTTGCCGCCAGTAGTGACGATAGTGAAACCGCGCGCATCGCCGGGCTGTTTGCCGACGAGGAGTCATCCCACGCGGCCGAGTTGGAACTGTTGCTGTCGCGGCTGCCCCAGGGGGCTGCACCCACGCGGGAGGAGGACGACGAACCGCACATGCCTGAGTAGGGCCCCTGGCAGCCCGGCTTCAGGCCGCCTCAGGGTTCTGGGGCATCGGGGTGAATGGTGAGATTAACCGATAACGATAACATTTGTGGAAAAGTAGTGGCTGTCACCTTGGTGACACGATTTGCATACTGTGATCAGTCGGTTTAGCTTATGGCAACCTCGATGGTAACGGGCCACGATATGCGGGATGGGGCAGAGAGTTTGTTTGGTTTTAATCAGTGTCAGTGGATCCGCCCGGGCGGCATGCGCTGATGGATAATGCACTGATTCGCCAGTTCATCCAGCAGTCCAACTGGTTCGCGGACATCCCGGATGATGTGCTCGACGAGCTGGTTGCCGCGGCTAGCTTTAAAGAAATGCCTGCCAATACTTATCTCTGGTCAATCGGTGCGCGCACAGCGGATGTATTCGGGGTCATGTCCGGACGAGTCCGGACCGCGGTTCCCAGCGCGATGGGACACGAGTTTGTCCTCAATGACTGCGAAGCGGGATCCTGGCTGGGGGCGCCCTGTGTGGTTAATGACCACCAGCGGCTGATCGAGGCGAAAACTCAGGTCGCATCCGAAATTCTGGTAATCAACCGGCAGGCGATGCTCTCGGCAGGCGAAGCCTGGCCACTGTTGTATCGCAACCTGTTGCGCCACAATGTGGAGGACTCTCGCGGGCTTTACATGTTGCTCACTGGCATGGCCTTTTACCCGCTGCGGGCGCGGGTAGCCGGGCGTCTGGTGGAGTTGAGTCGAGAGCATGGCTCGGAGCTTGAGGGCGGTGTCTTGCTGGGTCTGAAACTCAGCCAGAATGACTTTGCCCGTTTGGCAATGGGCTCACGCCAGCGGGTCAATCGCATCTTCCGCGAGTGGGAGAAGAGCGGCCTGGTTGAGCATCGCGACGACCTGCTCTGGGTCAGGGATATGGATACCCTGGAGAAAGAGGTCGTGCCCTTCGAATAAGCAGTCACCTGGGTGACAGGTGCTGCCCTTTTTGCCCTGTTACCCTAGCCGTTATTCCCAGTCAGTTTAAGGTAACGGCGATGACAGCACCTCTCCTGGACCAGCGCGATCTCGAGTTCATGCTCTATGAGCTCTTTGACGCCGAATCCCTGACCAGTCGTGAGCGCTATGCGGATCACAACCGCGAAACCTTTGATGCGGCTATCAGTACCTCACGCACGGTTGCGGAAAAGTACTTCCTGCCCATCCGCCAGAAAGTGGATACCCACCAGCCGACCTTCGACGGCGAAAAAGTACAGATGATCCCCGAGATCAAGGAGGCGCTCGATGCCGTGGTGGCTGCCGGCCTGGCCTCGCCCAGTGCGGATTACGAGCTGGGTGGCATGCAGTTGCCTGCGCTGGTGGCCTCCGTTTCCGGTGCCTACCTCAGTGCGGCTGCCAGCATGACCATGGGTTATATCGGCCTGACCAATGCCAATGCCAACCTGATCAATGCCCACGGCACCGAGCAACAGAAGCAGAAGTGGCTGGAGCCCATGCTCACCGGCCGTTTCGCCGGCACCATGGCCATGAGTGAGCCCGGCGCCGGCTCTAGCCTGGCGGATTTGACCACATCTGCCGTCCCCGAGGGCGATGGCACCTACCGCATTACCGGCAACAAGATATGGATATCAGGCGGCGACCATGAATTGAATGAAAATATCGTTCATCTGGTGTTGGCCCGGGTGAAAGGCGCCCCCAAGGGGGTCAAGGGTATCTCACTGTTCATCGTTCCCAAGTTCCTGGTCAATGACGACGGTTCTCTGGGGGAACGCAACGATGTCACCCTGGCCGGGCTATTCCACAAAATGGGTGGCCGGGGCCAGACCTCCACCGCACTGAACTTTGGTGAAAAAGACGGTGCCGTGGGCTATCTGGTGGGCGAGGAAAATCGCGGCCTGATGTATATGTTTCACATGATGAATGAGGCCCGCATTATGGTCGGTAGTGGCGCCGCCATTACTGCCTTGTGTGGCTACCAGTACTCCCTGGACTACGCCAGGGAGCGCCCCCAGGGTCGCCTGCCCTCGAGCAAGGACCCCATGTCGCCGCCTGTCAATATCATCGAACACGCGGATGTGCGGCGCATGCTGCTGGCGCAGAAAGCCTATGCCGAGGGTGGCTACGCCCTGTGCCTGCTGGGCAGCAGTCTGGTGGACGATGAGCATACCGCTCCCACAGAAGAGGAGCGGCAGCGGGCGCATGAATTGCTCGACTTCCTGACCCCGATTATCAAGACCTGGCCTTCCGAATACGGCCCCAGGGCCAACTACTTTGCTATCCAGGTGCTTGGCGGGTCGGGTTACGTCAACGAGCACCCGGTTGAAATGATGTATCGCGATAATCGCCTCAACCCTATCCACGAAGGCACCACCGGCATCCAGTCCCTGGACCTGCTGGCACGCAAGGTGCCGCAGAACGGTCTGGCAGGTTACCTGGCTTGTATTGCTGAAATGGAAGCGACCATTTCCATTGCGCAGGAGATGCCCGAGTTGAATGGCTTTGCCGATGAACTGCAAGGCGCTATCGTCACCCTGAAACAGGTCACAGAGTTCCTGCTGGGTTCGATGATGGAAAAGAACATCGACCTGGTGCTGGCCAACTCGGTCAAATACCTGGACTTGTTTGGCAATGTGGTGATCGCCTGGATCTGGTTGAAGCAGGGCATTGTCGCAGCGAACGCGCTGGCAGCGAAGCCACATGCAGCGGATGAAAATTTTTATCGCGGCAAGTTGCAGGCCATGCGCTATTTCTTCCGTTTCGAGTTACCGGAAATCCAGCCCTGGGCCAGGTTATTACTGGACCTGGATGACACCACACACGAGATGTCGCCCGACTGGTTCTAGATTGGCGCCAGAGACCCGGGTTTTATAGTGGTCTGGCCAAACTCCCGAGTCCTTTCAACACAGCTTGGTCTCAACAAGGATAATTAAAGGTATGACAACTATGTTTGAGTTCGACCCCCGGGGCAGCTATATGATGCCCGCACATTTTGGCCCGCGGCCCATGTCGCCTAAATCCAGTGGCTGGTATCGGGATGTGACCACGATGGTCATCCCGTTTTTGACCGATAGAGACAAGCTCGCCGCCTACCTGCCGGCGCCCTTCGAGGTGGCCGAGGATGCAGTGGTCACGGTTACCTATGCCCGCAACAGGAATGTGGATTGGCTGGCCGGTCATGGCTACAACCTGATCGGCGTGAGTGCGGCCGCGGTATTCAGGGGAGAGAAAGAGACCCTGGCCGGAAACTATACCCTGGTGATGTGGGAGAACCTGGCGGATCCCATCCTCACCGGGCGCGAGTTACAGGGCATTCCCAAGATCTACGCAGACATTCAGGATCACAGCGAGATTGCTGGCGAGTGGCGCACCAACGCCAGCCATTTCGGGCACCAGATCCTGGATATGAGCATCAGCGACCTGCGTGAGCCCACCCCCGAAGAGGTGACGGCCTATGCCAGTGCCAGCGAGGGTAAGGATAACCCCATGGCCTGGCGTTACTTTCCGGGAATCAGCGGATTCGGGCACAGCATCATGCAGCCCACGACCTTTCCCTCGGAGACCACGCTGTCCGAGGCCCTGGTAGGGCAGGGCAAGCTGGACTGGAGCCACCTGACCTGGGAGCAGAATCCCACACAGTTTCACATTGTTAATGCCCTGGCCGATCTACCGGTACTGTCCTACCTGCCGGCACTGGTGGCGAAGGGTAGTACCAACCTGATTTTGCCGGACCGGCTGCCACGGGCGATTGCCTGATGCCTGCCAACCCACTTGTAGGATATCTTCATGCCTATTGATGAGATACAGACAGTGTGTTTCGTCGGTGCCGGCAATATGGGCTGTTTCAATGCGGCGAAGGCGGCCTGTTCCGGGTATCGTGTAACCCTCTATGACGTCAGTGAGGACAACCTGCAGCAAGCGCGGTCTCGCTGCGAGGGGTTTGCGGCCTATCTTGCGTCCATCGGTTACTGTCAGAACGAAGATGTTGCCCCGGCGCTTGGCCGTATGGTATTCAGCGCGGATCTGGCAGTTGTTACCGCCAATGCGGACCTGGTGAGTGAGTCGGTATTTGAGCGACTCGACATCAAGCGGGAGGTACACAGCAAGCTGGACCAGTTGTGCCCGGCGAAGACGATTCTCACTACCAATTCATCCTACCTGCTGCCTTCCAGTATAGAAGATGCAGTCCAGCGCGGTGATCGTTTCGCAGCCATGCACTCTTACATGGGGTCCCCCCTGGTCGATATCGTCGGCAGCCGCCGAACCAGTGCTGATACCCTACGCGTGCTGCAGAGCTATGTGCAAAGCATCAACGCGGTACCGCTGGTATTACACAAAGAACACCCCGGCTATGTACTCAATGCCATACTGGGGCCAGTGCTGGCCACGGGGATGAGGCTGGTCGCCGAGGGCCTTGGTACCGTGGAGCAGGTGGACCGCGCCTGGATGCACTACCGATCGGCCCCCATGGGCCCACTGGGAATCATCGATATTATCGGACTGAACCTGATTTATGACAGCTGGGAAAAGCGTGGCGAAGAAGGCTCCATACCCGGATTGCGACCCCGGGTTCTGGCACTGCTCAATCCTTACATCGAACGCAACGAACTGGGCATTTCAACCGGAAAGGGCTTTTACCGCTATCCTGAGCCCGCCTTTCAGGGGCCCGATTTTGCCGGGGCGGACGAGTCCCTGGAAATGTTGTACCAGCCGCTGATGCTTGCCCTTGTAGCCAGTGCCGTGCTGGTCGCCGCTGCGGGCGTGGCGGAGCCCGAGGAGATAGACCGGGCCTGGATGGTGGGCACCTCCCTCGATAAAGGTCCCTTTGCTGTCCTGGAGGAAGTGGGGCCTGATATTTTTCTCGACGCGTTTGAGGTATTTGCTGCGGCGGGTGGCTTCAATCCTGATAATGCAAAGATCGTCAGTCGCTATTTCGCTGACCGCGGATAATACCAAGGAACAGGGGCGCATGACTTGAAATTGATTACCAAGTTGAGCTACGGCGTCGGTCAGCTATCTGACGGCGTGAAACAGTCGGCGTTCAGTACCTTCCTGTTTTTCTATTACAACCAGGTGTTGGGACTTCCCGGCAGCCTGGCGGGCATGGCGGCGCTGTTGGCACTGATGGTCGACGCCATCACCGATCCCATGGTGGGGCAGTTATCCGATCGCTTTGAATCCCGCTGGGGGCGCCGGCACCCCTTTATGCTGGCGGGTGCGATTCCCTTCGGCATCGCTATAGTCGCTTTGTTCAGTCCCCCGGATGGGCTCAGCCAGATGCAGCTGTTCAGCTGGATGTTGGGGGGCGCTATCGCGGTGCGCCTGATGCTGACGCTATTTTTCGTGCCGCACCTGTCCCTGGGTGCCGAGCTGGCCACCGATTATCACGGTCGTACCTCCTTGATCGGCTACCGGGTGTTCTTTACCTATGCGGGCATCTTGCTTATCAGCGTGATCGGTTTTGCGGTGTTTTTCCCGCCCACCGAGGAGTTCAGCAACGGTATGCTGAACAAGGCCAGCTATCCCAACTTTGGCCTGTTCTGCGCCATCATGGGGTCAACCGCGATGCTGCTGTGTGTGCTCGGTACCCGCGGTGCCATTCCCAGGCTGCGCAAGCCAGCGGCCCATGACGGCGAGGGCAGCGCCTTGTGGGCATTTATTGATGTCTTTCGCACCCTGAAACTGGATTCCTTCCGCATCCTGTTTATTTCCGTGCTGATTTTCAACACGCTGGCGGGTGTGGTGCAGACGCTGCTGGTGTACGTGGCCACCTATGTATTCGATTTTCAGCCCCAGCACCTGGCGGGGCTGGCCAGTTCGGTGGTGGTGGGGATCATCTTCGCCTCGGTTGTGGCCCAGGGACTGTCCCGGCGCTTCGATAAAAAACGCGCCTTGGCCATGTGTGTTATTACCGGCGGCGTTTTTGCCTTTTCACCCCAGGTGCTGTATTTCACCGGTGTGCTGGAAAGCATGAGCCTTACCAGCAAATTCGCTTTTATTTTTACCGTGAACGGTATTTCCCAGGTGTTTTTCATCGCCTATATCATCCTGTTGGACTCCATGCTGTCCGACGTGATCGATGAGCATGAATTACATTCCGATAAACGTGAGGAGGGC
>JARFQU010000052.1 GCA_029287595.1 Halioglobus sp.
TACGGCAAGGCTCAAGGTAATACTGTGACCGACTGTGAAACCGGTGACGACCCAGAAAAGATCCCTGAGATTGCGCACCAGCAGCAACAGAGCCGCCAGGAAAGCCAGGTGATCGATACCGCCCAGGATGTGCTCGACACCCAGCGTAAGATACTGCAGGAAACCCCTGAACACATTGTCGAAAGCGCTCGATGGAGCAACAATGGCGTGCTCACGTCTGCTGTCGGTGAACAGGTATTCCTCGGGTAAATTTCCATCGCCCAATACCCGAGCGTAGTGCACATGGCTGGGGGCAATGGCAAAGAAGCTGTCGAGCAGTAGTGCCGAAGGCGGACCGGACTTGCAATCAAACGCCACCTGCACTCGCAAATAGCCTTTCGAGGCGGCCAGTGCACGCGGTTGCCCTCGTTGAACACAACTGGCCCCATCCAGGGAGGAGATCCGGGCGGTCGCCTCAATATGCTTTGTCAAAAGCGCTTCCAGGGTCAGCAGGCCACCCTCAATAGGCGGCAGCCTGGTCACTTCCCGGGCCTTGACAGTAAACACCAGGTCCAGCGTATTGCCCGCTATGTCCCAGGTAGAATAGGACTGGCTGCGGTTATGGGCCTGGACCTGCGGCACCAGTACCAATAACAGGATCGCGACCATACCCAGCCGGGTACTGGCAGGCAAAACGAGGCTCATCGCGTTACACCCGGGGCAGCCCAGCGTATGCTGGCGCCAGCTCGCAGCTGGCCCAGGTATTCTGCCAATGGATCCTGTGTGCTCGCCCCCCCGCTTGCCTCGACCCCATCACGTGCCTGCGACTCGGCTGTCAGTCTGGTGATCACTGAACGCAACACCTCCGCACGCACTCCCGGGTCGTCGCGCACCAGGCCCGCTTGCAAGCCGTACTGCAGCAGCAACTCTTCCTCGATCATCCGCTCCAGGATCAGTGAACGATCATCCCTGCTAACCGCCGAACGCTTCTCGCTGGCAAACAGCCTTACCGCACGTTGGTATTCGTCCAGCGCCAGTGGGCTGCCATTGACGGAGGCCACCGCGCCCTCATCGACGCCGCGGCCAGTTGTATCATCCAGCAGGACCAGGACCGCGCACAAGGCGCCGACCACGGCACCCAGTGCCAGGCGACTCAATGCAGAGGGCGACCCAGGCTCATTCATCGTCATCAGCGTCCGCCTGGTAAGTGACAAAGATCGGCGAAGACCAGGCGCGCTGCCCCAGCGGTACCTGGCAGTCATCGGAGCTGTCAATGCGGTAGTCCCCGTAACAGGGATCGACCGCTGTTACCCTGCCCTGCTCATCGTATACAGGACGCAGGTTGCCACCATTGATCGTGGGGCTAGCCTCCTCGATGGCGCGCACGTAGTAAATGGCGTCCCGTTCGTTATTCGGAAACTCCGCATCACTGAACTCCACACTGCACCCGGCGGGGTCCGGCTCGCAGGGAAATGAGCGCCAGACATCCTCTACCAGTCCCGCAATCGGCTCATCGGGCGCCACCTGCGGCCGGATACGAACCACCTCGATACGATCGACCAGGTAACGCTCATCCGAGGGGTGGTAGCATTCACCGTGGGCCAGTTTATCCAGTCGCCGAGCGCTCAGCGCCTGGCGGACATAGTCGGGACAGCCCGGCCGCTGCTTGAGGGATCCGATCGCCGTGACCCGGAAACGAGGCGCTACCGCGGTGACCAGTTCCGAGCCCATGGGCAGGGGTTCCCCCTGCTCGCGAAGCAGATCGAACCACAGCAGCATCCGGTGGCCACTGGTTCCGTAGACTTCCCGGCGCTGCATGGCATCCCAGATCGCCTGCCGGTCCCTGCCAGCCGCATGAACCGCCATCACGCCGCCGGCTGTAAGGAAGGACATCTTGCGCTCCTGTTCACTGTCGTCACCCGGGATATTGACAACCTTGCGGGAACGCGCCTCTGGGGGCTCCTGGTTGCGTAGGTAGACCAGCCAGTCCCAGAATCCATTGCGCGCACCGCGCATTCCCGCATCCCCGGTACCGATACGCGGATATTGCTTGAAGCCGTTGCCCGCCCGGGCGAAGTGCGTATCCGTGGAGCCGATAAAGCCCCAGGTGTAACCGATCGGTTGATCGGGATCGTCAAAGTTACGCTTCGCCAGGCCATACTGCACCGACTTGCCCGGGCGGTAATTGAACGCCGGCAGAAACACGTCCCGGGCCTGGCCGGCGTCAAGCCACTCTGCCGCGCTGGCACCTGGAACACTCTTCCAACCGCCTATGTGCTCCACCTCAACATAGTGCTGGCGCGCCGCAGCCGCCCTGTCCTCACACTCCGATGGAGCCTCGCCCGCCTGCAGGCAGCGTTGGCGGATAATGTTTCCCGCCTGCCAGCAGGAAGGCAGGTAGTTGGGCTGCGGCTCGGGGCAGACCGGTTGTCCCCGCTCATCAAAGGTGCGGGCTGCAAAGTCGCGGAAGTTCTCCGAGTTGCCATGGCCGGAATACACCTCGATCAGGCGCCCCTTGTCCGGGTCGTGGTTATCCGCTGTAAGCTGGTGGTCCCAACTCGCTCCCGGCGGGGTGTAGATACCCCAGGCGGAACCGTGCGGTACCACCAGCGTATCGTGGCCCCATTCATCGAGCTTGCGATAGAGCTCCCCCGGCGTTGGCGCCGATTCATAACAGTCAGCCGGGAGTTGCGGGCTTGCTATCCCCTCAGGACAGTTCGCTTCTCCCTGCAATTCCTGCATGAACGTCGACAGCGCTCGATAGTAGGAACGGTTTTCCACATCCAGCCAACGCAACATGCCCAGGCCGCTGCCTCCGGGGGCGCCGCCGCGTAGCGAATCACTGGCGGGGCCCGCCGCGCCAATCGGCCTGGCGGGCAGGTTTTCCGCTTCTATATCCCTGAACAGGACATTGTGATGCCCGTAGTGCTGCTCGGGGGTCCTGCCGAACTGGGACCACTCGAAGCCAATAAACGCCACCAGATCGGGGTTGTCCGGGTCACCGGCAACTGCATTGCAGTGACGCACCGCCTCCTGGGCATCCCGCCAGCGCTGGGATGTATAACTTTCCGCGTGGTCGGTAAGAAAGAAAAAATCCAGCTGGGAGACATAGCGCGCATAGTCACAGGCCGCCGCCGGGGGCAGTGCACCGCGACTGGCATTCAGCACAGGAAGTGA
>JARFQU010000054.1 GCA_029287595.1 Halioglobus sp.
GCGACCACCGAGATATACACTACGGCGAAGTCGTCGGCAGCGTCAGATGTGTATAAGAGACAGAAGCGCAAGAGCGCCAACAAGAGTCATATCCTGACCAAGATGACTACCAAGCGTAAGCGTCAGCTGCGCGGTACCTCCATGATCGACAAGAACGACAAGGTTCTGATCGATCGTATGATGCGTGCCAAGTAACGGTTATCTGGAAATTACAGGAGAAGACTAATGCCCCGAGTTAAACGTGGTGTGGTGGCTCATCGCCGTCACAAGAAGATTCTAAAGCAGGCCAAGGGTTACTATGGCGCCCGCAGCCGTATTTTTCGTGTTGCCAAGCAAGCCGTTACCAAGGCTGGCCAGTATGCATACCGTGACCGTCGTCAGCGCAAGCGCCAGTTTCGCGCGCTTTGGATCACCCGCATCAATGCCCAGTCTCGCGCCAATGGCCTGAGCTACAGCCGCCTGATCAATGGCCTGAAAAAGGCTGATATCGCCCTGGATCGCCGAGTTCTGGCTGACCTGGCGGTACACGATAAGCCGGCTTTTGCAGCGATCGTGGAGCAAGCGAAGGCCTCACTGGCCTAAGCCCACCCTGACCGCCCCGGCGGTTCGCTGGCTACATGTATGACAAAAGGGAAAGGGTTCTGCTCTTTCCCTTTTTTATTGCTGTTTGCCCGGTGCGGTAAGCAGGGAACAGACGGAACAAGCGAATTTAAATCGAGAAGAGATTAGATGGAAAACCTCGAACCACTCGCCAATGAGGCGAAGGCTGCGATTGCCGCGGCAGAAGACGGCGCCACGCTGGAACAGCTGCGTGTTGATTACCTGGGCAAGAAAGGCCAGATCACCGCATTGCTCAAAGGCCTGGGCCAGTTGTCGGCCGAGGAACGGCCGGCGGCGGGAGCGCAGATCAACGTGGTCAAGCAGGAGCTGCAGGAACTGATCAGCGCGCGCAAGAACGCGCTCGAGTCGGCGGCTGTGCAGACGAAGCTGGCGGCGGAAACCATCGATGTCACCTTGCCCGGTCGCGACAAATCCACCGGCGGCATTCACCCGGTGACGCGCACCATGGAGCGCATGGAAGATTTCTTTGCCGCCATTGGCTTTGAGGTGGTGGAAGGGCCTGAAATCGAGGACGACTACCACAATTTCGAGGCGCTCAATATTCCCGCGCACCATCCTGCCCGGGCCATGCACGACACTTTTTACGTGGATGAACACACCGTGCTGCGCACCCATACCTCACCGGTACAGGTGCGGGTGATGGAGAGCCAGGCGCCACCCCTGCGGATTATCTGCCCCGGTCGCGTGTATCGCTGCGACTCTGACCTGACCCATACCCCCATGTTTCACCAGGTGGAGGGCCTGTTGATCGATGAGCACTCCAGCTTCGCCGATCTCAAGGGTTTGATCGAGGATTTCCTGCGGGCGTTTTTTGAACGCGAGCTGGAAGTGCGTTTCCGCCCCTCTTATTTTCCTTTCACCGAGCCCTCCGCAGAGGTGGATATTCAGTGCGTGAACTGTGGCGGTGAAGGCTGCAGGGTGTGTAGCCATACCGGCTGGCTGGAAGTGATGGGGTGCGGCATGGTGCACCCACGGGTGTTTGAGTACTCCAATATCGATACCGAAAAATATTCCGGTTTTGCCTTCGGCATGGGCGTAGAGCGCCTGGCTATGTTGCGCTATGGCGTCAACGACCTGCGCCTGTTTTTTGACAACGACCTGCGTTTCCTCGAACAGTTTTAAGCGGAGAATTTACAGTGAATATCAGCGAACGATGGTTGCGCGAGTGGGTCTCCCCCGAATTGAGCACCGAGGAACTGGCCCATCAGATCACCATGGCCGGCCTGGAAGTGGACGCCATAGATCCGGTGGCCGGCGCCTTCAGTGGCGTGGTGGTGGCCCAGATCATCAGTGCCGAGCAGCACCCCGATGCCGACAAATTACGCGTCTGCCAGGTGCACACCGGTAGCGAAACGGTGCAGATCGTGTGCGGCGCACCCAATGCCCGGGCCGGTCTCAAGGCGCCGCTGGCAGTGGTGGGTGCGGTATTGCCGGGGGATTTCAAGATCAAGCAGGCCAAGCTGCGCGGTGTGGAATCCCGGGGCATGCTCTGCGCAGAACAGGAGCTGGGCTTGTCGGATGCCTCCGACGGCCTGATGGAACTGCCTGCGGATGCACCGGTGGGAACGGATATTCGCGATTACCTGGTACTGGATGACAAGGTCATCGAAATAGGCCTGACACCCAATCGCGCCGATTGCCTGGGTATCGCTGGCATCGCCCGGGAAGTGGGGCTGCTCAACAAGCTGCCGGTCAATGAGTTGCACTACGACAAGGTTGGCGAATCCATTGCCGATACTTTTCCGGTGGAGCTGCAGGCCGCTGATCGCTGCCCGCGCTACGTGGGGCGCATTATCAAGGGGGTGGATGTATCGCGCCCCAGCCCGCTGTGGCTGCAGGAAAAGCTGCGTCGTTGCGGTATCCGTTCCATAGACGCTGTGGTGGATGTCACCAATTACCTGTTGCTGGAATTGGGCCAGCCCATGCATGCCTTCGATTATGACAAGTTGCAGGGCGGCATCGTGGTGCGCAACGCCAGTGCGGGTGAATCCCTGGAACTGCTGGACGGACAGACCGTGGAACTGCAAGCGGACACCCTGGTTATCGCCGATGGCAGTGGCCCGGTGGCCATGGCCGGTATCATGGGTGGCCAGCCAACCGCGGTGGGCGAGGGCACCCGGAATATTTTCCTGGAGGCCGCGTTTTTTACGCCCGATTTACTGGCGGGTAAGGCGCGCGCATACGGTTTGCATACCGATTCATCGCACCGCTTCGAGCGCGGCGTTGATTTCCAGCTGCAGGTGACGGCAATGGAACGAGCGAGCCAGTTGCTGCTGGATATCGTGGGAGGCGAGGCCGGCCCCATTATCGAGGTGGTATCGGCACAGGACCTGCCGGCGCGACCTGCGGTCAAGCTGCGCTCCGCGCGTATCGAAAAGTTGTTGGGCTTCGGCATGGATGGCAGTGAAGTGGAACGCATACTGTCGGGGCTTGGCCTGGGGGTGAGCGCCACGGCGGATGGCTGGACCTGTGCGGTACCCAGTTGGCGTTTCGATATTGCCATCGAGGCCGACCTGCTGGAAGAGCTGGCCAGGGTATACGGCTATAACCGCTTGCCGGTTACTCACATCCGGGCCGACCTGGTCATCCCTGCCCGGGAAGAAACGTCACTCTCGGTGCGTGCTTTACGCCGCCACCTGGCCGCCCGCGATTACCGCGAGGCCATCACCTACAGTTTTGTAGAGCCCGGTTTGCAGCGGGTATTCGATCCTGAACTGGAGCCGGTAGCCCTGAGTAATCCCATTTCAGCGGATATGGCGGTGATGCGTACCAGCCTGCTGCCCGGTTTACTGGGGGCCGTGCTGCGCAACACCAAGCGACAGCAGCCACGGGTGCGTTTGTTTGAGACCGGGCTGCGCTTTGTGCCGGGTGCGGATGGCTTGCAGCAGATATCCACGCTGGCCCTGGTAATGACCGGGGGGCGCGGTGAAGAGTCCTGGGCCGGTGGTGCCGAAGCGGCTGATTTTTTCGACCTCAAAGGGGATCTCCAGGGCCTGCTGCAGCTAACTCGCGCACCCGGGGAATTTGCCTTTGAGCCTGGCAGTCGCCCCGGACTGCACCCCGGTCAGACGGCTAACATAACCCGTCAGGGTCAGGTGGTGGGTTACCTGGGAGCACTGCACCCCTCGGTAACGGCTGAGCTTGGCCTCGCCGCCCCCCTGTATGCCTGTGAAATTGACCTGGGAGCGGTGCTGCAGAGCCAGTTGCCCGCATTTGCCGAAATCTCCAAGTTCCCGGAAGTTCGTCGGGATTTGGCGGTTGTTGTCGACAAGTCCGTGCCCGCAGCGGAGCTGATGGCAAATGTTCGAACAGTGGCGGGAACTTACCTCACGGACTTAAGGCTTTTTGATGTCTATGAGGGCAAAGGCATTGATCCTAAAAGAAAAAGTCTTGCATTGGGTTTGACATTCCGCGATCAATCACGCACTCTTGGTGATGAAGACGTTAATAAAGCCATGGGTCAAGTCGTTGATCTATTGGAAAAAAACTATAAAGCCGAGCTTAGGAACTAGGTAAACGGAAAAATGACCGCCCTCACTAAATCTGAAATGGCAGAGCGCCTGTTTGAAGAGCTGGGTCTCAACAAACGGGAAGCCAAAGAGATTGTAGAGCTGTTCTTCGAGGAAATCCGCGCAAGCCTCGAAAACAACGAGCAGGTCAAGTTGTCAGGGTTTGGCAACTTCGACCTGCGCGATAAAGCTCAACGTCCCGGGCGCAACCCGAAGACCGGTGAAGAGATTCCGATCTCCGCACGCAGGGTAGTCACCTTCCGACCTGGGCAGAAGCTGAAGGCAAGAGTGGAAGAATATGCTGGAACCGAGCCACAACAGTGAACTACCCGCAATCCCCGGAAAACGCTATTTCACGATAGGCGAAGTCAGCGAACTCTGTGCTGTTAAGCCCCACGTACTGCGCTACTGGGAACAGGAATTCCCGCAGTTAAAACCGGTTAAGCGCCGCGGCAATCGCCGCTATTATCAGCGCGACGACGTACTTACCATCCGCCAGATACGCACCCTGCTGTACGACCAGGGCTACACCATCGGTGGCGCCCGGCAGCGCATGACTGACGAGGGGGAGGGTACGTCCACCCCGGCCCAGGCAGACGCCATGATCAAGGAAACCATAGAGGAACTGGAAGAACTGCTGAAGGTTCTGTCGCCCTCGAAATAGCCTTTGTATCAAGCGCGGTATTGAGTATAATGCCGCCCTCGCCAAGCAGGCGATTCTCGGGGCGTAGCGCAGCCTGGTAGCGCACCACACTGGGGGTGTGGTGGTCGCAGGTTCAAATCCTGCCGTCCCGACCAAATTTCGAAAATATAAAAGGCTTAGGAAAGCGATTTTCTAAGCCTTTTTTGCTTTTCCATTCGTCGCTCGATTACCGTCCAATGGCACTGCAACGTTCTCTGCCAGAGACGCGGTATAATACAGAGAATTGCCCTGGCATCGGTTTTTCGAGAGTTCCGGCTCATCGATACATTTGTATTCGATATTCCCGTATTATTGGCCCATGAAGGCCACATTTTTCAGTGTTGGTGTTGCTATCGCAAACAATAAATCCCTGCCGCCTTGCTTGTGCTACTGGGAAAGCCCCGGGCACGGTATCTTTCGAACCCAGCTGGTCCTGGAGGCGGATTGAACAGCGTGGCCATACGTCTTCGGAATAGCCTCCCGGTAGAGATTGCCATAGCCGTGGCGCTCACCCTGGGCCTGCTCTCCGGTTGCGCCAGCGTACCTACCGACTATCCAAGAACAGCGTCTTTCGCTTATACGGATACCGGTGATACCAATCTGGGCGTGCAGGTCAGGGAGAATTTTGAGGGCCAGCTGCAGCAGACGGGTGTCTTCCCGCTGCATTCCGGTATGCAGGCTTTCGTAGCCCGGATGGCGTTAATCGCTGCGGCCGAACGCAGCCTGGACCTGCAGTATTACATCTGGCACGCCGACAGCAGCGGCAAGCTACTGGCTAACCAGTTACTGCAGGCGGCGGAGCGGGGGGTGCGGGTGCGCCTGTTGCTGGATGACCTGGACACCCAGGGCAAGGACGCCGGGCTGCTGCGACTCGATACCCATCCCAATATCGAGGTGCGACTGTTTAACGCCTTTGGCTACCGGGGTAGCCGTGGCCTGGGCTTTGCCAGTGATATGCGGCGCCTGAACTATCGCATGCACAACAAATCTCTGACTGCCGATAACCAGCTGACCATCGTGGGCGGGCGCAATATCGGCAATGAGTATTTCGATGCTGCAGATGATACGGCCTTCAGCGACCTGGACGTGATTGCAGTAGGCCCTTTGGTAGCTGATGTCTCCAATATGTTTGACCTGTACTGGAATAGCGAAATGGTAGTGCCAGTGGCTGCTTTCACCGGCGCGCATGATTTGACCGGTGAGGCCCTGCACGATGCCCGGGTGCGCTTTGAGGCTAGCATCGACGAGGAACTGGCATCACCTTATATCCGGGCAGTACATGAATCGAAAATTCTTGACGAGCTGCATTTGTCCCGCATTACCTTCAGGTGGGGAAGCGCGCAGTTGATCTATGACGATCCCAGCAAAATGGATCACAAAGAGATCAGCGAAGCGACGCACATGGCGCCGAAGCTGGCGCCGCTGTTTGCCAATGCCCGGACTGAGGTGCAGGTAGTATCACCGTATTTTGTGCCCGGGGATAAACTGGTGGCGTATTTTGCCGACCTCGAGGCGCGGGGCACCCGGGTACGTATTCTTACCAACTCGCTGGCAGCCAACGACGTGGGTATGGTGCATGCAGGTTACATGCGTTATCGCAAAGACCTGTTGCGCGCAGGCGTGGATTTGTATGAGTTCAAGCCCGATCCCGCAACCCTGAACGCTAGCAAGCACTGGATGGGTTCTTCGTCTTCCAGCCTGCATACCAAGTTCATGAGCGCCGATGGCAAGCTCGTGTTTGTCGGTTCCTTTAACCTGGATCCGCGATCAGTGGCGCTCAACACGGAGATGGGTGTACTGTTCGAGAACCCGGAACTGGATCAACGAATGCTCGGGGCTTTCAACGAGGCTGTTGTGGAGCAGGCTTATCAGGTGCAACTGGATGCATCGGGTAATCTCCTTTGGTTAGAGCATAAAGACGGCGAGACTGTCAGCTACCACAAAGAGCCCCACACCACGGTATGGCAACGCTTCGTTGTCCGTTTCCTGTCGCTGGTCGTGCCCGAGAGCATGCTCTGATGGACGGCAGCTTTCGCATCTGTCAAGACACCTTCCAGGTACAGATAATCCTTAAAGGGTACGAGAGTCTCGATACCTTTTAAATAATCTCCAGGCTACAAATTGAATGAGCCATGTCAATGTATCGGCCGCGAAAACGCGTGAAGATATGACATTATTGTTTGAGCCGGTGTCCGTAACCTATTTCCAAGGAGTAAGGTAATGATGAGAATATTCAAAACAGCGATTCTGGCGGTATCCCTTGCAGCGCTTGCCGCATGTGGTTCCGCCGGCGAGAAGCAGAAAAACAAGGCGGAAGCGGAGTACACTCAGGAGAAAACAAAAACAATGCAGGAGTATAAGTCCTGCCTTAAGAAAGCCAAGCAAGACCAGGACAAGCTGGATGCGTGCGAGAGGCTGATTAAGGCTGTCGAGTAGTTTTTGCCCCAGGCTGCGATCTTCCAGCTCGTACAGATTCTGTGCCGGCGTAATGCTGGCCAATCT
>JARFQU010000077.1 GCA_029287595.1 Halioglobus sp.
TGCCTGTAGCGACCTACCCGAATCCACTGCGGGCCACAGCTGACGGATTCCTATTTGGTCTTGCTCCGAGTGGGGTTTACCATCGCCACGCCTGTTACCAGCCGCGCGGTGCGCTCTTACCGCACCTTTTCACCCTTACCCAGCCACTCGAGAGTGGTTTGGGCGGTATACTTTCTGTTGCACTTTCCGTAGGCTCGCGCCCCCCAGGCGTTACCTGGCACCCTGCCCTGTGGAGCCCGGACTTTCCTCCCCCCGCGCACATCACTGCGCACCGGAAGCGATCGCCTGACCGACTCGGCGCCAAGACTACAGCCAGCGCCGGTGTCGAGCAAGCGCTACTGCTGCTTTAACGCCAGCAGGTAGTCATACAGCTGCTTTTTACGCAGCCCGGTATGCTCAGCGACCAATGCCGCAGCCCGCTTGGCCGGCAATTCCTCTGCCAGGCGTTGCAACAGCGTGGCCATTGCCGGCGACAGCTGTTGCCCACTCTTCGCCCTGCCCGCCACCAGGAGCACAATTTCGCCTTTCTGCTGATTGCTGTCGGCGGCGACAAACTGCGCCAGCTCCAGCAGGGATCCGCGCCTGATAGTTTCAAACGTTTTGGTAATCTCGCGCGCCAGCACCGCCTCGCGCTCGCCGCCAAAGGCAGTGACCAGGTCCTCCAGACACTCCCGCACCCGGTGCGGTGCCTCATAGAAAATCAAGGTCACCGTCTCTCCCGCCAGTTCAGCCAGGCGGTTTGCCCTGCTTCCGGCCCTGGCGGGCAGGAAACCCTCAAACAGGAATCGATCGGTAGGCAACCCGGAAGCACTCAGGGCCGCAACAGCGGCGCAGGCACCCGGGACCGGGCGCACCAGATGCCCCAGTTCCTGCACCTGCCGCACCAGGCGATAGCCTGGGTCAGAAATCAGCGGGGTACCCGCATCCGACACCAGCGCCACACTGCCGCCGTCGGCGAGGCAGCGACTGATGCGCGCCAGGGCACGCTCATCACTGTGGTCATGGTAGGCCATGCAGGGCGTGTCGATACTGTAATGCTGCAACAAACGCTGGCTGTGCCGGGTATCTTCCGCCGCAATCAGGTCTGCCGAGCGCAGCACCTCCACTGCCCGCTGTGACATATCACCGAAATTGCCAATGGGTGTCGCCACAACATAGAGACCGGAATCCACGTTTCCCCCTATAATAGCCGCTGTGAAATTTCAGCCGGTGAAGCATAGCATGAGACAGCCCCCATCCCGACCAGGCCAGCACATCCGCTACAGCGTATTGTCACTGGCATTGCTTATTCTGGGTGGCTGTGGCGCGGCGCCGGAGAAACAACCAGAGCAGGTGGCGCAGGCGCCGCAACAGCCCGTGGCCACACAACAGGGTATCAGCCTGGCGCTGCCACCCAGCGACTTCAGCAACGAGTTCAGTGCCGCCGAGCAGTCCCTGCAGAATTTCGACTGGATGAGCGCCAGCGTCATCCTCGACCCGCTGGCCGAGCAGCCACTTAACCGGGATGACAGCAGCTATTTAAGCTACCTGCAGGCGCGCATTGCTTACACCCGAGGCCTGCAGCCACAGGCGTTACTGGGCCTGGAGTCCCTGGAGTACCCGGGCACCAACGCGGCCCTGCAATATCGTGCGCGCGACCTGCGACGCCGGGCCCTGGCACTGTCGGGGGATCACCTGGAGAGCGCACGCCTGGGCGACCTGATGCTGCGCAACGCTCCCAGTGAAAAAACCGACATGCTGCGGCGCGAGATATGGCACAACCTGCAGCAGCTTGACCAGCAGCAACTGCAACAGGCCATGGATGCCACCACCGACCTGCGCTGGCACGGCTGGCTGGAGCTGGCAGCCATCTCCAGGACCAGTGGCCCGGGCAACACCCTGGAGCTGGCGGCATGGCGCAGCAACAACGCGCAACATCCCGCAGCCGACACCCTGCCCGGCGGCCTGGCATACCTGCTAGAGGCCAATCCCGCACAGGTGCAGAAGGTCGCCCTGCTGCTGCCCCTGAGCGAGCGCCTGGCGCCGGCGGGTAAGGCCGTACTGGACGGCTACCTGGCCAGCTATTACGCCAGTTACAGTCGCCCCGAACTGGCCATACTGGACCTGGATCAATACCCCTCTGCCACTGCTGCCTACAATGCGGCCATGGCACAGGGTGCCAACCTGGTGGTGGGGCCACTGAGTAAGGAGGCCGTGGGAGAGCTGGGCAAGCTGCCCCAGCGTCCGGTGCCGGTGCTCGCTCTCAACCGTGCCGGGCAGACTGGCGACACCGGGAGCGGCAGCCTGGTGCAACTATCCCTGGCACCGGAGGACGAGGCGGCGCTGATCGCCGAACACGCTTTCGGTCAGGGCGCCCGCTCCGCCCTGATCATTCGCCCCGCAGGCAGCTGGGGCAACAAGATGGAAAGCGTGCTGCGCCAGCGCTGGGCCGCCCTGGGTGGCACTGTCACCGGAAGCGAGAGCTACACGGGACGCGAAGACTACTCGCCAAGCGTCAAGAATGGGCTGGACATCTTCAATAGCGAGCGACGCGCGCGCAGCATTCGCGACATGCTCGCCACCAATATCGAGTCCACCGGCCGTCGCCGCCAGGACATTGATACGATATTCCTGCTGAGCCGCAGTGCCGCGGACGCGCGCTCGATCAAACCCCTGCTGAGCTTTCACTATGCGGGTGACCTGCCAGTGTATGCCACTTCCAGTATCTACAGCGGCATTCCCGACCCCCGGGACAAAGACCTCAATGGCATCAACCTGGTAGAGATTCCCTGGCTGCTGGGTACCAGCCCCGGGCTGCGCGTGGCCATCGCCGCCGGGGGCACCGGCAGCGACAACTACACCCGCCTGAACGCCCTGGGGACGGACGCGCATCTGCTGCAATCGCGTTTTATGCAACTGCAGGCGGGCCCGGACGCCCTGTTGCGGGGCAATACCGGCCTGCTGACACTGGACCAGAAACAACGGATTCACCGGGAGCTGTCTTTGGCTACATTTGATGGCGGTAAGTTGCGCCCGCAATAATTAGACTGGCACCCGGGCGCGTAAGCCGCGGATGGAGTTCCGGGATGAAACAGCTGGGGGACGGTTTTGAGGGCCGGGCAATACAATACCTTGAAGAACGGGGACTGCGGGTGCTGCAGCGAAACTTCCGGGCGAAAACAGGTGAAATTGACATTATTGCCCTGGCGGGGGAATGCCTGGTCTTTGTCGAAGTCAGGTCACGCAGCAACACCCGCTTCGGAGGAGCTGCGATCACCGTGGACTGGCGTAAACAGCGCAAGATTTTGCGCACGGCGGCGTTTTTCCTGCAACGTCACCCCGGACTTGCAAAATTGGCCTGCAGATTTGACGTAGTTGCCTTTGAGCCGCCACAATCCAGCGGCGAGGATAAGGTACGCTGGATACGCTCCGCATTCAGCGCCTGACGACCCGACAGCAAGACGCATGATGCGAAAAAGACAGAACAGCCGGAACGGACTGCATGGACTACTACGAGATTATCGCCAATAACTTTCAGGGCACTATTGAGACCATCGCATTGTCTGTAGACAACCTGGCGGAACCGATAGCCAACGCCAGCCAGGCGATTACCCATGCGCTGCTGGAAGATCGCAAGGTGCTGGTATGCGGCAATGGCGCAGATGCCGCCCTGGGGCAACTGTTTTGCAGTCAACTTCTCAACCAATTTACCCGGGAACGTCCCGCCCTGCCGGCTTTGACCCTTGCGGGTGACGGTGCCAGCGTAACGGCTATCGCCGACAGCGACGGCATCGAAGAGATATTTTCCCGGCAGATTCGCGCCCTGGGGCAGCCCGGCGATATTCTGCTGTGCATCAGCAGTGGCACCGCCGCGAGCAACCTGCTGCGAGCAGCACAGGCGGCAGGTGAGCGGGATATGACCACCATCGCGATGACCAGTGCCAACGACCACCAACTCGCATCGCTGCTGGGGACCGGTGACACGGAGTTGGCAGTGGCCGCATCGCGACCCGCGGGGGTGGTGGAGCTGCACACCATGATACTGCACAGCCTGTGCGAATTGATCGATCTCAATCTGTTTGGCCCCCTACACCAGGAACCTTGAAAATGATACGACCAGCCTTACCCGCCCTGCTGCTGTGCAGCCTGCTCACGCTAACCGGCTGTGGCAGCTTCCTCGCGACCATGCAGGCCGACACCATCGAGGACGACCCGGGTGAACGCACCGTGGGCCAATTGATCGAGGACGACAATATAGAGACCAAGGCGGTGGTCAACATTCATGCCGCTGATGACGGCTTTGACGACGCCCATATTGTGGTGGTGAGTTTCAACGGCTATGTGCTGCTGGCGGGCCAGGTGACCGATGAGAGGCTCAAGGCCATGGCGACCGATGTACTGCGCAAAATTCGCGGTGTTCGCCGCATCTACAACGAACTGGAGATCGCCTCCCCCAGTTCTGGCATGACCCGCACCAGCGATACATGGATAACAACCAAGGTCAAATCCTGGCTGCTGGGCAGCACCAAGATTGAAGGCACCCGGGTCAAGGTGGTTACCGAGAACGGCGTGGTGTACCTGATGGGCCTGGCCACCCGGGAAGAGTCGGACCGCATAGCGGCAAAAGCCGCCAGCATAGGCGGGGTTCAGCGGGTAGTGCGACTTTTTGAGTTAACCGAGCAGCCAGCTACTTGACGATCTTGAGGGCGGGACGGCCCTCGGGCTTGTCCGGCTCCGGCGGCGTGTCATCGGGCGGCTCCGGCGCCTCCTCGGGCTCGAATACCATACCCTGACCGTTTTCCCGGGCATAGATACCCACCACTGCGGACACCGGGACATAGACGTCGGTGGCGACCCCCCCGAAGCGGCCATTAAAAAATACCGCGTCATTGGTGATATTCAGATCCATCACCGCACTGGGCGAAATATTCAGGACGATCTGCCCGTCCTTTACAAACTGCTGCGGTACCTGCACCTCCGCTACCGTGGCGTCCACCAGCACGTAGGGCGTGCAGTCGTTGTCCACAATCCACTCGTAGAGGGCTCGCATGATGTAGGGGCGACTGGAGGTCACCACTGGCTATGCCTCACCTGCATCAATTAACGACTGCGCCTAGAGGCGCATTTCCCGCTCTTGCTCGGAGAGACTCTCCTGGAAGGACTCCCGACTGAACAGGGCATCCATATAGGCCAGCAAAGGCTTGGATTGCTTGCTGGAGCGTATATCGACACCCAGGGAAGGCAGACGCCACAGGATGGGGGCGATAACGCAGTCCACCAGGGTGAACTCTTCGCTCATGAAAAAGGGCTTCTCAGCAAAAATAGGCGCAATACCCATGATGCTTTCGCGCAGTTCCTTGGTGGACTTCTTTATCACGTTTTCACTGCGGGTATGGAGGATAGCATCGACCAGGGCACACCAGTCTTTTTCGATGCGGTGAATGTAAAGGCGGCTTTCGGCCCGGGCGACGGGGTAGACCGGCAACAGGGGCGGATGTGGGAAGCGCTCATCCAGGTACTCCATCATCACCTTGGATTCGTACAGCACCAGATCCCTGTCCACCAGTGTGGGCAGGCTGTTGTAGGGGTTGAGATCGGCCAGTTCCGCCGGCGGGTGCGCGGCATCTGACTCAATCATATCGACGGTGACGCCTTTTTCGGCCAGGACGATACGCACGCGGTGACTATAGTGACTCAAATTATCGGAGAAAAAGGTCATCGAAGACCGCTTTGCCACTACACCCATCTGGGATTCCTCAATAGCTTCTGAACATATTAATGTGGCGCGACCATGTGGCGCGCCATCTTGTGATCACCTTGGATCAGTGTACGTCTTTCCAGTACTCGCGATTGAGCAACCAGGCCATGACGAAGAACAGGGCAATAAACAGCAGCACGAAAATGCCCATGCGATGGCGCTCCACTACAATCGGGTCTGCAGTGTAGGCCAGGAAATTCACCAGGTCGTAGATTGCGCCATCAAACTCTTCCGGAGACATGCTGCCCGCTTCGCTGATAGTGAACTGACCACAGGGCTGCTCCAGCAGATCTTCCCCGGTCAGCGGGTCACGTTTTACGCCACCGTTATGCGCCGTTACCGGACCCATGGCACACTCCTGCATGCCCTGTAGTTCCAGCATGACATGGGGCATGCCCACGTCCTTGAATACTTTGTTATTCACCCCGTACGGGCGGCTGTCGTCCCGGTGGAAGGTGCGCAGGTAGGTATACAGCCACTCAGGCTGGCGCGCCCGGGACACCAGGGTCAGATCCGGAGGCGTAGCACCGAACCACACCTTGGCATTGCCCTTGTCCATGGCATTGGTCATCAGCTCACCAATTTTCACCGAGGGATCGAATATCAGGTTGGCCTGCATCAGGTCCTCGGGAATGCCCAGGTCCTGGGCGACGCGGTTGTAACGCGAGTACTGCAGGGAGTGACAACCCATGCAGTAATTCATATACAGGGCGGCCCCGCGTTGCAACGAGGGCTGGTCGCGGGGGTCTGCGGTGAACTCGTCGCAGGGCATACTGCCGCATTTGTAAGCCGACTCCGCACCCACTGCTTTGAGCGGCAATATGGTCAGGGCCATGATCAGGGCAAATGCGCCCAGGCTGCCCCATACGCCAATACCCCCGTCCATGGTCACCCGCTCCGGCACCGGTTTGGTTTTATCCATAGAGCTCCAGATCGGCATCAGCAGGAAGAAGCCGAAATAGATGATCGAACAGATCTGCGCGAGGAACGTGCGCTCAGGCGTAGGGGCTTTGACGCCCAGTACACCCAGTATCAGGAAGGAGGCGACAAATAATACCAGCATGATCTTGTTGAGGTTGCCGCGATACCGCCAGGACTTCACCGGACTGCGATCCAGCCAGGGCAGCATGAAGGGCACCGCCACCGATGCCGCAAAGGCAATAAATCCCCAGAACTTGTCCGGCACCGCACGCAATACCGAGTAAAACGGGGTGAAATACCACACGGGAGCGATGTGCTCCGGGGTTTTCAGAGAATTGGCTTCCTCGAAGTTGGCATACTCCAGGAAGTAGCCACCCATTTCCGGCATAAAAAAGATGATGCCGCAGAATACAAACAGGAACACGCCTATCGCCTGCAGATCATGCACCGAGTAATAGGGATGAAACGCTATGCCGTCCAGCGGAATACCCTTCTCATCCTTATGCTTCTTGATATCCACCCCATCCGGGTTGTTGGAACCAACCTCGTGCAGCGCCAGCAGGTGCAATACCACCAGGGCCAGCAACACGATGGGCAGGGCCACCACATGCAGGGCGAAGAAGCGATTCAGGGTCACGCCGGAAATCAGGAAGTCCCCGCGTATCCAGGTCACCAGGTCTTCACCCACAACGGGGATAGCACCAAACAGGGAGATAATCACCTGCGCGCCCCAGTAGGACATCTGCCCCCAGGGCAGCACATAACCCACAAAGGCCTCAGCCATCAGCACCACGAAAATCAGCATGCCGAAAATCCAGATCAATTCCCGCGGCTTCTTGTACGAGCCGTACAGCAAGGCCCGGAACATATGCAGGTACACCACCACGAAGAACGCGGAAGCGCCGGTGGAGTGCATATAGCGCAGCAACCAGCCATAGTCCACATCACGCATGATGTACTCGACGGAGGCGAATGCATCCTCCTGGCTGGGCGTGTAGTTCATGGTCAGCCAGATGCCGGTCAACAGCTGGTTGACCAGCACCACCAGGGAAAAGACCCCGAAGTAGTACCATAAGTTGAAGTTCTTGGGAGCGTAGTACTGGCCCATATGGGTGTTCCACGCGCGCATGATGGGCAGGCGGTCATCAACCCAGTCACGTAAACCTACGAGCATATTGATCATCAGGCTGCCTCCGTATCCACGCCAATTACCAGCACACTGTCGCCCTCGAAGGAATACGGGGGGACCACCAGGTTTGCGGAAGCCGGGACACCAGAGTAAACACGCCCGGACAGGTCAAACTTGGAGCCATGACAGGGACAGAAGAAGCCCCCCAGCCACTCGTCACCCCCAAGGTCGGCCGCCCCTACTTCAGGACGAAATTTCGGTGCGCAACCCAGGTGAGTACACAGGCCAACCACCACCAGGATGTCCGGGCGGATGGAGCGATCAATGCCGGTGATGTAAGCGGGCTGGTCGGATATTTGCGAATCGGGATCCTTGAGATCGCCATTGAGTTGGGGCAGATCGGCGATTTGATCCTCGGTGCGATGCAGCACATAGACGGGCTTGCCGCGCCACTCTACGACCACCATCTGGCCGGGCTCCAATTTACCGATATCGGCTTTTACCGGCGCGCCGGCGGCCTTGGCCTTCGCTGACGGGTTCCACGACCCGACGAAGGGCACTGCAATGCCCACTGCACCGGCCACCCCTACCACGCTGGTAGCTGCCGTCAGGAACTTTCTCCTGCCGGAGTTTACGCCTTCGCTACTCATGCTTTTCTCCCCTGATTACAAAGCCCCGCGCAGCCATTTGCCAACAGCCGGGAGCCCACTTTCCAAAATGGAGCAAATGGTAATGACTTTGCCGTGCTGTGACAAGGAAAACGCTTTGATTTCACTGCGTTTTCCGCGATAGCTTGCGCTAGCGCAAGGGCCAATGAATTGTCAAAAAAAACGCCCGGAGCACATCGCAACCGGGCGTTTCTGGATCTTGCTCGCACCCCGCTGTTGCCGCGGGACCAACCCGTTTAACGCTTGGAGAACTGGGGACGCTTGCGCGCCTTGCGCAGACC
>JARFQU010000098.1 GCA_029287595.1 Halioglobus sp.
TGCTGATCCTGGAGACTTCGGCGGCCTGCTTTCCCAATGGCTCGACCATGCCCAACACACTGGCCTTTTCTCGGGACGAATTCATCCCCGGGCTCAGCGAACTGGCACAACGGGTACAGCAACACGGTGCAAAAATTGTTGCCCAGTTGAACCACGGCGGCAAACTGGCACAGGAAGATACCGCAGCGGGACGCCCTATTCCCCTGCCATCGCTGATAAAGCCCGGTGGCAGCGATATGTTTCACGTGCTGACCCGTGAGGAAATCGGCCACTTCGTGAAGTCCGCAGGCCCGGACGGCAAGGGCCCCCAGTATTATGAGATGAGCCCGCAACAGATAGCCGACACGGTGCAGGAGTTTGCCGCGGCGGCCAAGCGCGCGCAACAAGCCGGTATGGACGGGGTAGAAATCCACGCGGGGCACGGTTATCTGCTGGCCAGCTTCCTTTCCCCCTATACGAATAAGCGCACAGACGCCTATGGCGGATCTGCCGAAAATCGGGCGCGCTTCCTGCTGGAAGTGATTCGGGCCATGCGTGAGGTGACGTCACCGGATTTTCCCATCCTGGTGCGCCTGGATGCGATGGAATATCGTACCGAAGGCGGCATACGCCCGGAAGACTGCGTACGCACAGCCGTGCTGTGTGAGCAGGCTGGTGCCGATGCCATCGATGTCAGCGCCTACGGCAACACGGCCCACGCTATCGCCTTTACCGAGGCGCCCCTGGTGCACCAGCCCGGAGGCTTTGTCGAATTCGCAAAGTCCGTGAAACGCGCTGTGAGCATTCCAGTCATTGGTGTCGGGCGCATAGAACCCGAAGCTGGCGAACGCCATATCGCGCAAGATGATTTCGACTTCCTGGCCATGGGCCGCAAGCTACTGGCGGACCCGGAGCTGCCGAATAAACTGGCGGCGGGCGTGCCGGAATCCATTCGCCCCTGTATTTACTGCTATATCTGCGTCAGCCAGATATTTATCAATCAACCGATGTGCTGTGCCGTGAATCACAATATGGGGCGCGAATACGAGGGCGACATCATTGCCCGCGACAGCGATAGCAAAAAGATACTGGTGATTGGCGCCGGCCCGGGCGGTATGGAGGCCGCGCGCATGCTGGCGGAAAAAGGCCACCGGGTGAGCCTGTGGGAAAAAGACAAGGACCTGGGCGGTACCGCGCGCATCGCCGCCCTGGCTTATGAACCCAACGAACGCCTGGTAGGCTATCTGGCCCAGGCGGTCAAGGCACTGCCTATAGACTTGCAACTGGGCAAGACCGCCACGGTGGGCAATATAAGCGCCGAGGGCGCCGATCACATTATCCTGGCCACCGGCGCCCTGCGACAGGCGCCGCCCATACCGGGCAAGGACCAGCGTCACGTCTTCGACGGCGACCAGTTGCGCGGTGTGTTGTTCGGCAATGACCCGCAGGCCATCGCCAAGCTCCACCCTTTACATCGCATGATGTTATTCGCCGGGCGCATCAGCCAGCTGTTGCGCAGCATCACCCTGCTGCGTTTCCTGAGCAAAATCTGGATGCCCATCGCCCGGGACGTGGTCGTCATCGGCGGCGGCCTGGTGGGCCTGGAGCTGGCGGAATACCTGGTCGAACGGGGACGCAAGGTGACCATACTCGAACCCGGAAAATCCCTGGGTGCAGAGCTGGCCATCGTGCGCCGCGCCCGGGTGCTGCACACGCTGAAAGCCCATGGGGTGGTCATCCATGGCGGCGCTACCATCAGCGCCATCAGCAACAACCAGGTGCTTTACCAGCTAAAGGGCGAACCACAGGCCGTAGACTGCCAGCAAGTCATCATCGCCATGGGAGCTGAGGGCGATAACACGCTGCAACAGCAGCTGGCCTCCGGCCGCGCTACAGTTCACCGCATCGGCGATTGCCGTGAGGTGGGCTATATTGATGGGGCGATACTGGATGCCCGGCATCTGGTGCAACAACTGGAAACCGCCTGAAGACTAGAAAATTCAGCTATGAATATTATTGCAAACCGGCTTTTACTGGGTGTGTTGCCACTTCTGTCGCAGTTGGCGGACATTGGCAGCGCCCAGGCAAACGACAACAACAGCCCGGGTTTTGAGCGCACTGAGCAGCGCGCGCCCTGTGCAGATTACTCACCCGGACGGCGGCCGCTATTCGGCGACCTGCACGTGCACACCAGCTATTCATTTGACTCCTATCTCTCCAGTCAGCGTCGTGACCCCTGGGATGCCTACCGCTACGCCAGGGGCGAGGCTATCGTCCTGCCGGACGCCAACGGCGAGCAAACCGTCATCGCCAAAATAGGCCGTCCGCTGGACTTCACTGCGGTTACCGACCACGCGGAGTTTTTCGGCCAGATCAACATCTGCACCCAGGACTCCGGCAAGCTGGGCTACTGGTGGCCCCACTGCGCGATGACCCGGGCACAAAATATTTGGGTGCAGCTGCTGGCGGCAAGCTGGTGGACGGACCTGGGTGGCCAACTGGAAGACCCGCCGTCCAGGTCTTTTGCCTGCACCCTGTCCGACTGTGACGAGGCAGATAATGATACCTGGCAAAAAATCCAACAGGCGGCAGAGGAGAACTATGATCGCTCAGCCGAATGTGCGTTTACCACCTTCGTGGCCTATGAGTACACCGAGGCCTTTGACCAGAACAATATGCACCGCAATGTAATTTTTCGTAACGATCAAGTGGCAGATAGCCCGGTGACAGTCTACGACACGCTGTACGAAAGTTTCCCCAGCCTGTGGCGTCAATTGCGCGAGCGCTGCACAGACCTGGACAACGGCTGCGATGTAATGGCCATTCCCCATAACTCCAATCTGTCTGGCGGACGTATGTTCAACGATCCCGGCAATGAGGAAGAACTGGAAAACCGGCTGTTCTTCGAGCCCGTAGTTGAACTGGTGCAGCACAAAGGTGCTTCCGAGTGTCGCTATGACCGACTGCGTGGCATGGGTCTGGATACCACTGACGAGGCCTGCGACTTCGAGCAAATAGCGGCAGACAACCTGAACATGCTTGGATCAGTGCACGGTGAGGTGCGTACGCAACGCGCCAATGCGGTACCCCTGGAACAGTTCGCTCGCCGCAATATGGTGCGCAATGCACTCAAGGACGGCCTGGTACTGAAGGACATACTCGGACGCAACCCTTTCGTGATGGGTTTTATAGGAAGCACCGACACCCACAGCGCCGCGCCGGGTAGCGCGGAAGAGGACAACTACGTCGGGCACCTGGGGCGTCGCGACGCCCAGTACAACAATGTGCAGGACCACTTCTACTCCAATCCCGGCGGGCACGCGGTAGTGTGGGCCGAGGAAAACTCCAGGGACAGCATTTTTGCCGCGATACGGCGCAAGGAAACCTACGCCACCAGCGGCACCCGCCCTACCCTGCGGTTTTTTGCCGGAGACCTGGATCCCCAATTGTGCGGACAGCCGGACATGATTGCCGCCGCCTACACCCAGGGCGTACCTATGGGGGGCGCTATCAGCGCGTTGGCGGATGGCGACGCACCGCGGTTCCTGGTCAGCGCGCAAAAGGACGCAGGCAATCTGGACAACCCGGGCACCGATCTACAACGGGTCCAAATTATCAAGGGCTGGGTAGACGCTACAGGGGAAACCCACGAGCGGGTATTCGATATCGAGGGCGAACAAAACAACGGCGCCGGGGTGAATCGGCAAACCTGCGCCCGGGTGGGCAGCGGTATACAGCGGTCCTGCCGCGTCTGGCAGGATCCGGACTTCGATGCCTCACAGGACGCTTTTTACTATGTGCGGCTGCTGGAAAACCCGACTTGCCGCTGGAGTACCCTGCAGTGCCAGGCGGCCGGGGTAAACCCTTTCGACACCCGGTGCCGGGAACAGGCCAGTCAGGCTACTTTGACAGCGCAATCCCATGGCGCCACCGGCGATGTATTCAGCAAGTGCTGCACCGACCCGTCACAGGAAGCCTTTTACTCGCCGGTCATCCAGGAACGGGCATGGTCCTCGCCGATCTGGTATCGGGCGCAGTGAGCTAGCGGTAAGCCCTCGCGCTTAGCGATCGACGGTTTCGGGTTCCGTCACCGCCAGTAATGGCCGCCCTTTGCCATCTTCCAGGCTCGCCACGTTGTTTCGCGACACCCAGCAGTCCGCGAAGTAGGACGTGTCAGCATCCACCTGCGCAGCGACACGCAGTCGCGTTCCCTGTGGGGTGCGCCGGCTGTTAACCAGACTGAACTGGGCCTGCTCACCGAAATGGGCTTGCAATTCGGCCTGACACCCCGCCAGTTTCGGATTGATCTCCCCGCCCGCCTGAACCAGGGGGCTGGTCAGCGCGGCGATCATCGCCAGTGTAACCAGTGTCTTCATGTTCGCCAGTGCCTATTCGACCGCATTGGTCCTTTTCTCGAGTGTGGATGAGTCGTTCTGATCCTGCTGCCATACCGCCAGGGCCAGAATGGATGAGTATATTGAAAGAATGATTAACATGGCACCTACCTCTTTAATTTTTCCCTACCAGCTCACTATGAGCCGATGGAAAGAGTCTAGGCTTATCACTTTCGCAACGTAATGCCCGATAATGCTCGCAGGTGTTGCATTTTTGGACACCCCGGGATGGCGCTGCGGACCTTCGTGTGGCATATGCCACCGGTCTGTTGGCCGGCGCAAGCTCCGGGAGGAGCTATTGAATACCGATTTGCAGCTCCACTATGATAGTGCCACTGCCGTTCTCACGCGAAGGCAGCACCAGCCGCCTCTCACCACTGAGGCTATAGCCAGCCTCCTGCAAGGCGCCGGCGAAAGCCAGGGCCTGCTCCGCGAGTTCCGGACCGGCCCCCTGCAGCGCGGTATAGGCGCATTTGAAAGCCTCGGTGGTTCGCACCCGGAACCTGCCACTGGCGCGGGGCGACCCGCTGCTGGGCAGTGCCAGTTGCCAGGTGGAGTCACCCTGGGCAGGCAAGTCACCCTGCGATATAAGCTGTACCGGACCGTCCACGCTGCCACCGGATTTCACCAGGCTAACACCCATTCGCACTACCTGGGATTTTGCCTGGGCGGCCAATTCCGCCAGGGGCATTTCGTAGCTGGCATAAAACAACCGCAGGGAAGGCACCGTCTTGATCTGGAATTCCACGCCCGGATCAGCAGCTGCCTCTGGCGCATCCACTATTAGCGTACCGTCCTCTGCCTGCTGTTTATCGATCGAACCGTAACAAACGCCGACGATGCGCCGGGATTCCTTCCTGGTAGCAGGTTCCGCACCCATGAATTCAAGCCACTGGGCCGCCTGGGTATTGGCCCCGGCAATCAAGGTGGCATTGATAAAAGAGCGGCGGGCATTAACCGCATCCCCCAGCTTCAACTGGCTGATGCCCAGCAGCACATTTGCACGGCCGACGTAACGGTCCGCAAGTTGTTCCGCGCAGGCCGCCAGCATGGTCTGGTGCATGGCTTGCCAGGCGCGCTGTTCCATCTGCAGTTGCGCCAGGTAAAGATAGAGTTCAGTATCCCCGCTCAACTGTGCGGCCCTCGATAGCGCCGCCTGCATCTTCTGCTCTTCCCTTGCCAGGAACCAGTATTCAAACAGTTTGCGGTAGTTCGTTGCGTCCCCCGGAATTTCCTGTTGGTCCATGGCCTGTTGTAAAAGTTCCGCCGCACCGTAGGGGTTCTTGTGAAAGGCCTGTAAATCAGCCAACAATACAAGCTGGTCCGCGCTGAATGGCACACGCTTTTCCCGAGCCAGGGTCAGTTCATCCAGCGCCTGGCGCTTTTTATTCTGCTGCAGGTACACCGACGCCAGTTGATGCCAGTTGTCGGCATTGTCTGGTTCCAGTTGCAGCAGGCGTCGCAGCAAATCCTCGCACTGGGCATAGGCGCCCGCCTGATAATACAGGGCCAGCGCCTGGTGCATCTGCCGGGGGTTCATCACCAGACCCAGGGTTGCTATCTGGTCCAGTGCGGCTACCACCTGCACGTACTGCTTCATGCGATAGTGCGCCTGGGCCAGCAACAGAAAGTCGGTCACCTCAGGCACCAGATCAATGTTGAGTGCCTGTTGCAATACCCCGGCCGCCGCGCTGTAGTCTTTTTGCAGCAGGTACACCTGGGCAAGCTCCCTGAGCATTTCACGGTTCGCCACGTCGGAGAGGCCCTGCGCCGCCAACGCGGTGCGGTAGAATTCTATGGCCTTGTCATACTGCTTCTGCTCAACGTAGTGCCGCGCCAGGTGCCGCCCCGCACTGGACTTGCCATAGGCATCCTGTATGGAACCAATCTGCTTTTCCAGTTCCTCGGTGGACAGCGACGCGCCCTTGCTCAATTCTCCCTCGGGTGTGATCAGTATCTTGCTGCGATACTGCTGTGCCAAGGCAACCGACGACACCAGCAACATGCCCGCGAACAGGCAGCACAGGTAACGGCACGAGGTGGGGGTCGTCTCAGTCCACATTGGGTATATTCTGCGGGTAGCTCTCCCACCGCACCTCTATTTTCTGGGTCAGCACAACACTGCCTTGGGCCGCCTTGCCGGAAAAACTGATGCGGTAGGTCCAGTCCTCCACCGCTGCAATGACCTTCTCTTCAAATACGCCGCGGGGCCTGGCGTCCAGAACCCGCACATCGCGCGTAGTGCCCTTGCTGGTCACAGCAAAAGCCACCAGCACCCAGCCACTGATCTTGTTCTGCCAGGCCACTTCGGGAACATTGGGCGTGCGGGTGTTAAACGGAATCACCTCGAGATAACCCAGCGCATCAGAACCACCGGCATTAACCGTAATCGCCGAAGCCGCCAGCGGCGCGCGCCAGCTTTTCCCAGCCGGCTGAATCTGTATGTCGCCTAATCCCAGATCCAACGCGGGCAACTCCAGGTCAGTCGCTGACTGCGGCGTCGGGGGGCTCACCTGGCTTATGTCCGGGGCGTCCATTGCGGGCTCTTCGAGCGGCTCCTGTGGCGTATCCGGGTCTGGCTCAGGCTCATCCGGCGGCTCTTCCTGGCGCAGAATCCGTACATCGTTGTACACCACCGGTTGCACAACTTCGTCCTTGTTGCGCTGGATCAGGCTCTGCATAAAAAGAAATATGGCGACTGAGATCAGCAGCGCGCCCAATAAAGCGGGAAGTAATCGCATACGGCAGGACCGGCTCAGTCCGCGCCTTTATCTGCGGCGATGGCGATACCTTCGACTCCCGCGAGGCGCACCTGGTCCATAACCTCTACCAGCATACCGGTTGCGGCATTTTCATCCGCCTGGATAATCACCGAGCCCTCGGGGTTGTCCGCATGCAGGCGTGCCACGATTGCCCGGACCGAGCGCGGGTCCACCGGGCGCCGGTCTATCCAGACCTCGCCCTCAGTGGTGATCGCGATAAAGATATTGGTGTTCTCCTGCTGGGAGGCAGTCTGTGCCTGGGGCGTACTCACCGTAACACCGGATTCCTTGACAAAAGAAGTAGTGACAATGAAGAAAATCAGCATGATAAACACGATATCCAGCATCGGCGTCATATCCAGTTCGGTATCGTCCTGGGCCGGTAAGTGGCGCTTGGCGGTCATGACGGCGTGCCTCCGGGCGTGTTATCGTGCAGCGTCAGGCTGCCCATCAGGCGACTGGTTTCCCGGTCAGCCAGACGGCGCAGGCGCACGGTAAAATAGATGCCGGTCAGGGCAACCACCAGCCCCGCCATGGTCGGAATTGTCGCGCGATAAACACCCCGGGCCATGGCCTGGGCATCGTCGTTGCCGCTGACCGCGATCACTTCGAATACCCCGATCATACCGACTACCGTGCCCAGCAGGCCCAGCAGTGGACACAGCGCTACCAGCATGTTGATCAGGGGCAGCATAGCGTGCAATTCCATATGCACCTCGGACACGGTGGCCTCGCGAATTTTTTTGGCGCGCCAGGAAGTGCGGTCCTGCCGCTGATGCCACTGCGCCACCCTCAGCCGGGCACGCGCGGGCCAGGTCACGCGTACAAACCAGGCTCGCTCCAGAATCAGCAACCACAATAACAGGCAGGCGGCGAAGATGACCCACAGCACCGGCCCGCCCAGGCCAATGAAATCCTGCAGGGCATAACTGGTAGAGAGAAAAAAATTCATTGCCCACCCTCCTGTCGCTCGGCGGTGCGCGCCAGGATACCGGCACACTGCTCGTCGAGACGCTGGATCATGGAACGGGATATGTAGGCGATAACGCTGTGGCTGAACAGTAGTGGAATAGCCACCACCAGGCCGAGCACCGTAGTGACCAGGGCCTGGGAGATGCCGCCAGCCATCAATTTCGGATCGCCGGTGCCAAACAGGCTGATTGCCTGGAAGGTCAGTATCATACCGGTCACCGTACCCAGCAGACCCAACAAGGGGGATGTGGCCGCCAGCAACTTGATCACGCCGTTACCGCGCTCCAGCGCGGGTAATTCCGCCAATACCGCCTCGTCGAGTTTCAGCTGTAGCAGGTCCTCTTCCTGCAGCGACACTCCCCGGGCCGCCAGCAACACCCTGCCTAAAGGGTTAGACGGCTGCGGCGCATCCACGTTGCGCTGTTGCGCATTAACCCGCAGGAACACCAGACCCAGATAGATTCCGCGCCACGCGGCCATCAGCAGACCCAGAATACCCAGGGCGATAATAATCAGGGCAATAGTACCGCCCTGCTCTATGCGTTCGCGCAGGCTGGGTGTATAGCTGAGCATGCCCAGTAGACTGCCGCCGGTGGGATCTACCGTCAGCGCAACAATCGAACCCGGTTGGCCGCTAAAATCCTGCGCCGCACTGCGATAACGGGCGGCGGGCTGCCTGGACAGCACCAACAACTCCCCGGTTTCCGGCACATAGCGCAGGAAATCGCCCCCGGCATAGGCGGAAAAAGTCCCCAGCCGCAACACCTGTTGTTGCGCGGCGGTACCGTCGGGCGTCACCACTTCGGCATCAAACAGGGCGAGCTTTCCCGCTTCGGTCATTTCTTCCTGCAGCAATAACCACAGGCTCTCAATCTCCTCTATGGTGGGCTGGTTATCGGCTGCGGCCAGCGCTTGCAACTGTGCTGAGCGCTGCGGCAGCTGTGCGGTGATCATCGACTGCTGCAGTACCGCGGAGAAATCACCGCTGAATTCGCGAAAGGTACTGGCAAGGTCGCCCATGTCTCGCACTACCGCCTCCAACTCCTGTTGCAGCTGCTTTATCTGCGCGGCATTGGCCTCGGTCTTGCCCACCAGGGGCTGATTCTCTCTCTGGCGGAGTTCAAAGTCGCGCCGGGCTTGCGCCAGCAATGCCTGCTGTTGCTGCTTATCGCGCAGGAACGTCTTTTCCCGCTGCGCGTTGCGTGCGCGCTGTTCCCGCTGTTCCTGCTTTACCGCATCCAGCAGCTGATCGAGATCGGTTATTTGCGCCGGTATGGCCGGCTGGGATTGCTGGGTCTCTTGCGCTAACAGCGGCAGGTCCAGCAACAGCAGTGACCCCAGCAGCAAACCCGCGATCCGCCTCATGACGCACCTCCGGGTGAGCGCAATGGCAACTGCAATAGCTGTGGCGCGAGGACATTCCTGGCTACGCGCAGGGCTTGCAACAGGTCGCGGTTATATTGGGTATCCAGTTCAATCCAGTCATCCGCCTCCCGGTCCCAGTAGCCGCTGGTTTCACCGTCAAGGCTCTGGAAATACAGGGCAACGCGACCCACACGCAGGAACTCCACAGAAAGTTCCCGGTCACTCAATGTCAGCGGCCCCCGCCATGCCTCCAGTGTGGAGCCGTAGTTCTGCTCCAGTTGATATGCCTCCAGCAGCAGGCGAAATTTTGCCGCTACTGACAGGTCGGGTTGGCTCAGGCGCTGCTTCAACTGCAGCACAGCATTGATACGGTCTTCCTGCTGGAACGGCAGATCCAGTACCACGAACTTCTCCAGGGCGTCTGCCATGCTGCGCATCAGCGGCACTATGCGTTGTCGCGTAATGCGCGCCTGGACTATCTGCTCCCGCAGTTCTTCGAGCTGTTGCAATTGTGTGCCTTCCAGTTCCTGTAACTCGCGGGTATAGGCTGCCTGGTACTCACTGCCCTCCTCCAGCTTGCGATACTCTTCCAGCAAGTCCCTGGTTTCCCGTGACACCTGGTCGATTTTTTCCTGGGAGGCGGCCGCACTGCGATTGGTAGTGGCGACGACATCGAGACTGTCCTCAACCCCGGCAGCGTAAAGCGCGCCAGCCATTGGCAGCACCAGCACGATCAATATGAGACGCTGGAATAGCGTTTTATCTGGCCAATACATGGTCGGCAAATTCCTTTGTTATGGTGTTACCTCAAAAGCCAGAGAATAGCAGGAACCATGCCGTGTTGGCAGCGTCGACGGGGTTCAGTAGGGAAGGTTTTTCTGGGCACGTAAATCATCCAGGCAAGGCAAGCCGTAACGGTGCCGGAAGCGCTCTATCACCGTGATCAGCTCCCCGCGCAAAAACGCATGGACCGCCGAGTGTTCCGTTCTTTGATGTTGGACCATCACATATTTAATGGCTATTTTCTCATCGTCAGGCAGCGGCAATGAAATCAACTCCCTGGCAAGGTCCTCCTGCTCCATAAACAGGGGCGGCGCAGGAAACAGGTAATCCGAAGACAGCACCACCTGGATCGCGGTGTAGAGATGGTCGGTACGCAGGTGCGGCGTAAACTCGCTCTCGCGTTGCATAAATGCGGATTCCTCCACACTACCGGCATCACCACTAAACCTGATGTCTTCCAACTCGGGAATAATCAGGCGCACGTGGGGGTACTGGGCCAGGGTTGCCCAGTTGACCTCCCTGCCCTCCAGCGGGTGACCCTTGCGCGCCAGCAACACGGGCGTCGCATAGCCCAGTGTTACCCGTTTACATTGCTGCGGATACAGTTTGTGCTCCGCATGTAACACAAAATCCAACTCGCCGGTTGCCAGCATCTCCATGGGCTGGTCTGCGCTGGAAACACTGCGCAGGCGCAGCCTGGGTGCAGTTTCTCGCAGGTGCGCCAGCAGCAAGGGCACCAGCCAGACTCCCATATGCCCCTGTACCATCAGTTCCATTTCACCGTCATAGGTCAGTGGATCAAATTCCACCGGCCGTATCATGGACTGCACAGCCTGCAGTACCCGCGGCAGATGTTGCCCCAGTTGCTCCGCCCGTGGCGTGGGAATCATGGCACCGGACTTGCGTATGAACAGTGGGTCATCGAACAGATCCCGCAAACGACCCAGGGTTTTGCTCATGGCGGACTGGGTGATGAACAGTCGCTCGGCTGCCCTGGAAACGTTCCTTTCCTCCAGCAGTGCCTCCAGGGCCACCAGCAGGTTCATGTCCAGTCGACCCAGTTCACGTATGTCCATACGGCCTCCCTTGGGAGCTAAAATTATGAATTTAATTCATAGTGTAGCTGAATAATGGCAATTTGAAGAATGCTGCAGTCGCCCATACATTAATTCACAGCTGGGCAGATGGCTGCACCAGCGTAAACCCACCCAAGGAGGCGTTTATGAGTTTCGCGATTGGATTTTTCTCATCCCTGCTGGTCCTGGCCGTATGGCTGGAGTCCCAGGGAAATTTCACCGACATCTAAGTCGGTATCACCTGAACAGAGAGGTAACGACCATGCCGATTATACTAGCCGCATATATTGCGATTCTCGTCCTGGCCATATGGCAGGACGAACAGGGCACGCACGGTGAGTGTTGAAGTCCCTGAATTTCCAATGCACTCCCCAGCTACTCTTGTAGCCCTTTTATCGACGGCTACAGGGTAGCTGACTTATCTTCCCGACACCCGGGTATGCAGCAAGGCCGCCCAGGAGTTGAACATCGTCTGTACACCCACCGGCGCAGTGCGTGACATCGCCTGCGATATCATGGTGCGGCTGTCCCGGATAACCACCAGTAAGTCACTACTGGCTTTATCGTAGAACCGGAATTCCATAAATATTTCCACCACATCCTGTGACGATGCCATGGGTTGCATACCGCCGCCTATGGTGGTGGCCGTTGGCCTGCCGGGTGCACCCCGGGTGATAGCAGCCTTGATTTCCAGCACCATCGCGCCCTCCCCGGACTGGTCATAGCTATTGAAAGCGCGCTGCATGGCCGACGCCCAGACCTGCTGCAACGCCAGTTCCCGCTCGGGGTTCATTTGCCAGTCCCGGCGCAGTGTGCCGCCGACAGTGGTATGCCCGGTTTCGATGGCGCTGGTCGAAAGTGTCGCGATAGCGACACCGCTATAGCTGCTGAGTTGGGTACCGGGTTTGGCATAGGCCTGGGCAAAGCCGGAGCTCGTCACCGGGTGCAAGCCCTGCGCGGCAAACTCTCCTGCGGGTTGCTGCTCCAGGGCAGGCGGAGATGAACAGGCAACGATGAGTGGCAGCGCCAATAGCGCAAGGGTATTTTTGATGCCAAGCAACATAGTCTTTATCCTCAAAAAAAAACGGCCATCGCTACAGTAGGATGGCCGTTGATATAGCGCGAGAGTTACCTACCCAGCGCCTGTCACACGCGCTCAGTCGCTGGCATGCTTTTTGGGCTTCACCAGGAAGAAGGCCAGTGCCGGCATCAGGATC
>JARFQU010000105.1 GCA_029287595.1 Halioglobus sp.
GGGCACGGAGGTGCATTTGGGCACGGGCAGCTCACTGGATTTACGAACGAGGAAGTACTTACCCTTAAAGGGATCTACCGCACCGGAGCCACAATCATCACAACTGCAGGAGACGCAGTGATAGGGGTGTTGCTGATGGTCCCAGTATTCATTTTCCCAGGGATCATCTGGCGCGATCACAGACCCACCCGATGCCCAGCTATCCTGTGGCCGGGTACCGAACAGACGCAGCAGCAGGATACCGGTGATGCATCCACAAACAATGATGAGCAGAGCCTGATCCATAGGATTCCCTCCCCCTGTCTTTGCGGGTGTATAAGAGAAAAGTGTAGACCAGGATTTTGGAGCTTGCCAAATTTTTGCCCGCCAGAACCAGGGGGTCAGGCCTATAATTGAAGCGTTCCGAGACGTACTGGGTATTCAGGCCTGGAATCGATGCGTGGAACACTTCAATTATAGGCCTGACCCCCCGGTTACGCGGTTATGACCCCCCGGTTAATCGCCGAAGGGGTGGCGCAGGACGATGGTTTCCACCCGGTCGGGGCCGGTGGAGATGATGTCGATGGGGGCGCCGACGACTTCCTCGATCTTCTTGATGTAGTCCCGCGCGGCCTGGGGCAATTCTTCCAGGGTCTTGGCGCCCAGGGTAGACTCCGACCAGCCGGGCACTTCTTCATACACCGGGTGCAGGCCGTCGTAGTCGTCGGAATCCACCGGGTTGGGCACGGGCTTGCCGTCTTTGCAGGCGTAGCCGATACAGATCTGAATGGCTTCCAGGCCGTCCAGCACGTCGAGTTTGGTGAGGCAGATGCCGCTCAACGAGTTGATATTCACCGCAGTGCGCAGGGCCACCGCGTCGAACCAGCCGCAGCGGCGGGGCCGCCCGGTGGTGGCACCGAATTCATGACCGCGCGAGGCCAGGTGCTCGCCGGTGGTGTCGAATAATTCCGTGGGGAAGGGGCCACTGCCCACCCGGGTGGTATAGGCCTTGGTAATACCCAGCACGTAGTCCAGGTACAGCGGGCCGAAGCCGGAACCGGTGGCGGTGCCGCCGGCGGTGGTGTTGGAGCTGGTAACGTAAGGGTAGGTGCCGTGGTCTATGTCCAGCAGGGAGCCCTGAGCGCCCTCGAACATGATCTTGGCGTCGGTCTTGCGGCACTCGTGCAGGATGGCGGTGACATCGGCGATCATCGGCAGCAATTGCTCTCGCATGGCCAGGGTGTCGGCCAGTACCTTGTCGTAATCCAGCGGCTCGGCGTGGTAATAGTGCTCCAGGGCGAAGTTGTGGTACTCCATTACCTCTTTGAGCTTTCTTGCGAAGCGGTGCTGGTCCCTGAGGTCACCCAGGCGCAGGCCGCGCCGGGCGGCCTTGTCCTCATACGCGGGGCCGATACCGCGGCCGGTAGTACCAATCTTGGCGTCGCCACGGCGGGCTTCCCGGGCCTGGTCCAGCGCCACGTGGTAGGGCAGGATCAGCGGGCAGGCGGGGGATATTTTGAGGCGGTCACGAACCGGGATGCCTTTAGCCTCCAGGCCCGCCATTTCACTCAACAGGGCCTCGGGGGACAGCACCACGCCGTTGCCGATCAGGCACTGCACGTTTTCGCGCAAGATGCCCGAGGGAATCAGGTGCAGGACGGTTTTCTCGCCGTCGATAACCAGGGTATGACCCGCATTATGCCCGCCCTGGAAACGCACCACGGCGCTGGCCTGGTCGGTCAGCAGGTCGACGATCTTGCCTTTGCCCTCGTCGCCCCACTGGGTGCCGAGGACTACTACGTTTTTGCTCATTACTGGGTAACTCTGTTGTTTAATTTCGTTCCAGGGGCTGCACTTGCCATTCCCCATCCACTTCCACCAAAGTCCGGTCGCAGCGCGGATCCGGGTCGGTAGCCAGGCAGTTGATAACGATCTCGCCGCTGTCGCGCAGGGTGTTGACTGTCGCTTCCAGGGCCGGATCGTCGGCATCCGGCATGCTGATGGCGCCCTGCCCCGTCGCCTCGACAGGTAGCAGATCCAGCAGCGCTTTCAAATCGGTAGCAAAACCGGTGGCGGGACGGGCGCGGCCGTACACTTTGCCGACATCATCATAGCGCCCACCATTGGCCAGTGCCTGGCCGTGGCCGGGCACATAGGCGGCGAACACAATACCGGTGTGATAGTGGTAACCGCGCAGTTCCGCCAGGTCAAAATAGATATCCAGGTCGGGGCGCTGGCGGCGTATGTCCGTGGCCACTTCCTGCAGGGCGTCCACTGCGGTCAGCGCAGCCGGCGCGGCATCAGCAAATAACTCACGGGCATCGGCCAGCACCGTGTCATTCCCGTGCAGATCCACCAGGCCGATAATCAACTGAGCGGCGGCAGGGGCAACGCCTTCCAGGGCCAGTTTGAGGTCCGGCAGGGATTTTCGTTGCAGGGCATCGAACACCGTGGCTTCCTGCTCGGGGCTGAGCCCGGCATTGTCCAGCACCGCTTCGTAAACGCCCACGTGGCCCAGGTCCAGGGTGATTTTTTCCAGGCCCGCCTGCTCAAGCGTGGCCAGCATCAGGCGCACGATTTCCACATCCGCGGCCAGGCTGTTGTCGCCATAGAGTTCCGCCCCCAACTGTATCGGGGAGCGCGAGGCCATCAGTGTTTTCGGGCGGGTGTGCAGAGTGGAGCCGGCATAGCAAAGGCGTGTCACACCCTCCTGGGGCAGGCTGTGGGCGTCGATGCGCGCCACCTGGGGGGTGATATCCGCGCGCACACCCATGGTGCGGCCGGAAAGCTGGTCGGTCAGTTTGAAGGTGAGCAGGTCAAGGTCCTGCCCCAGGCCAACCAGCAGGGAATCGGTAAACTCGACCAGTGGCGGGATCACCAGCTGGTAACCCCAGCTGCGATACAAATCCAGCAGCCGGCGGCGCAGGCGCTCCACGGTCTCTGCCCGGGCAGGAAGCACTTCCTCCACCCCGTCCGGGAGTTGCCAGCGATCGACAGATGTCATTTCAGAATCCCCAGGGCTCGTTAACGCTACTTCAGCTGCCCCTAATGCACCAGATATAGCACTAAGACCCCGAACAGCATGCTGCCAAGGCCGATATTGCGGATCACGCGGTCTTCCATCTGGTTCGCCATGGCCAGCATATTGCGCCAGCGGTGCGGACTGATGAAAGGCAGCATCCCCTCAATGATAAAAACCAACGCAACAGCCACCGGAAGCACATGCCAGAAATCCACGAATTCTCCCGTCTTATTATGTTGTTACGCAGTGTTTGCGCCCTCACCGGGCGCAAAAAACCGCGGGTACAACGCCTGCAAAGAAACGCCGAGCCCCACGGTTGAGGGATTCTAGCACAGGATGCTGCGCATGGCGCACCCTACTGAATCGCTTTTTCAATCTCCTCTAATGCCCAGACGGCGGCGCTCAGCTGCCTGGGCTCAACATCACTTACCAACTTGCCATCAGTGAATACACAGGTCTTCGCCACTATACCAACCAACTCTTCAGCCTGCTCCCGGGCATACCCGGCCCGCTCCAGTCTTTTGGCCCAGCATAAAGTATCAAACGCATTTTCTCTCATCATGCCTCCAGGGCTGCTCCACAATTCAGGCCGATCGTTTAACCGCGACCTTAGGAGCCTGACTTCTCCCTTGCTGCATCCACCAAACCGCCGGAAACATACTTGTGCAGGATGCTGCTTACCAGGGATTCGCAGGGTAACCCCTCTTCCAAGGCCCGGCGTTGCAGCGCATCCAGGTCCCCGGAAGAAATGTTAACGCTTATGCACAGATCGAGTTTCGCCGTCTGCTCAGCCGCAAGCCGGGCTTGCTCGCGCCTATCGGGTGTCAGGTCGGAAACCCACTCGCCCTTGTCGAACTCTTCCAGCAGCCGCTGTTCTTCGGCATCCAGCTTTTTTTCATTCATCTGCCACCTCCCAGGTAATCTCGCGTGGCCTTGCGACTCGGTATTATCGTCTTCAGAAACAGGATACCTGCGCCATCGACATAGGGTACCAGATATACATAGTCACGGATCTCCACAACAAAAATCCGCTGGAGCGGGTAACGATGGGAATTGGGGTGCTTTCTGTCATCCAGCAAGCGTCCCTCGCGCAGCGCCCGCGAAACGTCCTCAAAGGACACGCCTCGGGAGTCTATAAGCTGCTGATTTTTATCTGAATTCCAGCTCAGATGCTGCATGATTCCCGCCAGCCATCAAAATGTGCCTTTGATGCTAAGGAGGCGCGGCCCTGAAGCAGACATCAAATTCAGCCAATGGCCGAAATTGATTAATTAAACACGAAGTATTTTAAGAAAGGGGCGATAACATGCGCACTAGACGGAAGTCAGTTGCGCATTAGTCAGGGGACGAATATCGAGATAGATTCCAGTGGTGCGCAAAACGCACCACTGGTCAGGCTTACTTACCGCCGCTGGAGTCCTTCAGGTAGCGGAAAAACTCGCTGTCGGGCTGCAGCAGCATGATGTCGCCGGAACCCTGGAAAGAGTCCTGGTAAGCGCGCAAGCTGCGAGTGAAGGAGTAGAATTCCGGATCCTGGCTGAAGGCGCTGGCGTAAATGTTGGTGGCCTCGGCGTCGCCGGTACCGCGCAGCAGTTCAGCGTCGCGATAGGCGTTGGCCTTGAGCACCGTCACTTCCCGGTCGGCGGCGGCGCGTATACCCTCGGCGAGCTCCTGACCCTGGGAGCGGTGCTCACGGGCCTCTTTCTCACGCTCGGCATTCATCCTGCGATACACCGATTCGGATACGTCCGGCGGCAGGTCGATCTGCTTGACCCGCACATCCACCAGTTCCACACCGAGTTCCGACAGCGCGACATCGTTGAGCAGCTCCGCCAGGTCGATCATCAGCTGGTCACGCTCCCCCGACACCACCTCCTGGATGGTGCGCACGGCGACCTGGTTGCGCAGGCCGTCGTTGATGCGCTGGGCCAGCAGGCCCATGGCGCGGGCTTCCTCACCGTTAGTGGCGGTGTAGAACTTGGTGGTGTCAGCCACACGGAACTTGGCGTAGGAATCCACGATCAGGGCTTTCTGCTCCTGGGTGAAGAAGCGCTCCGGCTGGGAATCCACGGTGAGAATCCGGCCATCGAACTTGCGCACGTTGTTCACAAAGGGAATCTTGAAGTGCAGGCCCGGCTTGATGTCTGCGTTCACCACCTCACCAAACTTCAGCAATACGCCACGCTCGGTTTCCTTCATCACATAAAGGGAGTTGTTGGCGATAAACAGCAGCAGAACCGCTACCAAAATAAAAGTTACATTACGTCCAGACATAATTAGCGCCCTGCCCTGCGTGTGCCACCCGTGGCAGCGGCGTCGCGGCGCAGCTGCTCGGTGACGGCGTTAGTCAGCTCACGGATGGTGTTGCTGTCAATGTTTACGTTACCCCCGCTGCGGGTCTGGCTTTGCTCCGCCAGTTTGTCCAGGGGCAGGTACATCATATTGTTACCCCCTTCCACATCCACCATCACCTTGCTGGTGTTGCTGTAGACGGCCTGCACCGCATCCAGGTACAGGCGTTCACGGGTGACTTCCGGTGACTTGCGGTATTCAGTCAGCAGTTTGAGGAAGCGGTCCGCCTCACCGTCGGCATTGGCGATCACCTGTTCCTTATACGCATTGGCCTCTTCTATCTGGCGTTGGGCCGCACCGCGAGCCTCGGGCACAACCGCGTTGGCATAGGCCTGGGCTTCATTCTTCACCCGTTCCTCGTCCTCGCGGGCCTTGATCACGTCGTCAAACGCGGCCTGGACCTGCGACGGCGGCTTGGATTCGTCCACGTTGACCTTGCTCACCAGAATGCCCGTGTCGTACATGTCCAGGTACTCCTGCAGGCGCTCGCGCACGTCCAGGGCGATCTGGGCACGGCCTTCTGTCAGTACCATGTCCATGCCGGTACCGCCCACCACATGGCGCAGGGCGCTTTGGGAGGCGTGCTGCAGCGAGCGTTCAGGCTCGCGCACCTTGAGCACGAACTTGTCGGGGTCGTTGATCACGTACTGCACCGAGAGATTCACCTCGACGATGTTCTCGTCCTGGGTGAGCATGATCTCGCGCAGGGTAGCGGATCGCACCTTGGTGGTATTCACCTTGATCACTTCATCGATCAGCGGCGGATTCCACTGCAGGCCCGGCTGTACTGTCTCCAGGTACTTACCAAAGCGCAGCACCACGGCGCGCTCCTGCTGGTCCACCTGGTAGAAGCCCATCAGGCCCCAGACCACCAGTGCACCCATGGCGATTACGCCTAGCAGGGCACCGGGTATACCACGCCCCCCACCGCCGGAAGCACCGCCGGAGGAACCTTTGCCGCCGCCAAACAGGCCGCCCAGTTTTTCCTGTAGTTTCTTCAGCGCCTCGTCAAGATCCGGAGGACCCTGGTCACCGCCGCCCCATGGATCCTTGGGACCTTTGTTGTTGCCGCCGCCCGGCTCGTTCCAGGACATATTGTGCTCCTAATTTAAAGTCGCAAGAGTCTATCAAATTTTTTGTCAATTGAGTGAGATTTGGGGTCAGGCCTATAATTAAAGCGTGCCGGGGGAATTGGGGTCAGATTTGGGGTCCAGATTTGGGGTCAGGCCTATAATTGCAGCGTGCCACGGCACGCTGCAATTATAGGCCTGACCCCAAATCTCGGCCTGACCCCAATTCTCGACCCCAAATCTCCAAATCTCTAAAACAACGGCTCCGGGCCCTTTTTCATCAGTCGGTTCCAGTCCGCTCTTGGCAGGCGCACACTCAAGTGCGCCACGCCGTCTTCGCCATAATCTTCCGTTTCCACCGCGCCCAGACGATACAGAGCCGCGCGCAAGCCGCCCTGGTCCGGCGCCAGGTCCAGCTCTTCGTTGACCATATCCTGTCCTACCAGCTCGGCCACCGCCTGCACCAGCAGATCCACGCCGGCGCCGGTGGCGGCGCTCAGCCATACCCGCTCGGGCACGCCATCAGGGTTACGATCTATACGCGGCGACTGCTCCAGCAGATCGAGTTTATTAAATACCTGCAGTTGGGGGATCTCATCGGCACCGATCTCCGCCAACACTTCCTGCACCTGGAACATATTGTCCTCGCGCTCGGCACTGGCCGCGTCGATCACATGCAGCAGCAGGTTGGCGTTGAGGGTTTCTTCCAGGGTGGCTTTAAAAGCATCGACCAACTTGTGCGGCAGGTGCGCGATAAAACCCACGGTATCGGCCAGTATCACCGGTCCCACGTTTTCCAGTTCCAGGCGACGCAGGGTGGGATCCAGGGTGGCGAACAGCTTGTCTGCCGCGTACACCTTGGAATCTGTCATGCGATTGAACAGGGTGGACTTGCCCGCGTTGGTATAACCCACCAGCGACACCGTGGGCACCTCGGCCCGGCGCCGGGAGCGGCGACCCTGGTCGCGCTGCTTGCGCACCTTGTCCAGGCGGGCGGTAATGGACTTGATTCGCACACGCAACAGGCGGCGGTCAGTTTCCAGCTGGGTTTCACCCGGGCCGCGCAGGCCAATACCGCCCTTCTGGCGCTCCAGGTGGGTCCAGCCGCGCACCAGGCGGGTAGCTATATGTTGCAGTTGCGCCAGCTCCACTTGCAGCTTCCCTTCATGGGTGCGGGCGCGCTGGGCGAAAATATCCAGGATCAGTCCGGTGCGATCCAGTACCCGGCAGCACAGTTCGGCTTCCAGGTTGCGCTCCTGGCTGGGGCTGAGGGCGTGATTGAACATCACGATCTCCGCCTCG
>JARFQU010000060.1 GCA_029287595.1 Halioglobus sp.
GTACAGCGGCACCATCACCACAAAAACAAACGCGAACATCGCCACCGCTACCGTCACCAGCTTGATGACGGTATCGATGGTAGGGTTGGCGCTTACTCGGATCACCGGAAACTACTCTCTCAAGAGTGCGCGTGAGCCGGGTCGATCTTCGGCGGCGTCTCGAAGGTATGGTAGGGCGCCGGCGTGGGCACCGTCCACTCAAGTCCTTCCGCACCGTCCCACACTTTCTCATCACTGACCGGGGTACCGGAGACAATGGTGGCAATCACGTTGTACAGGAACATGATCTGCGAAGCGCCGTAAATGAAGGCACCGATGCTGGACATCATGTTGAAGTCAGCAAACTGCAGGGCGTAGTCCGGTATACGACGCGGCATGCCCGCCAGGCCCACAAAGTGCTGCGGGAAGAAGGCCAGGTTAAAGCCCACGAAAGAGATCCAGAAGTGGGTCTTGCCCATGGTCTCGTTGTACATTTTGCCGCACCACTTGGGCAGCCAGAAGTACACCGCCGCCGTCATGGAGAATACCGCTCCCGCCACCATCACATAGTGAAAGTGGGCAACCACGAAGTAGCTGTCGTGATACTGGAAGTCAGCGGGCGCGATAGACAGCATCAGCCCGGTGAAGCCACCGATAGTAAACAGCACCAGGAAACCCAGGCAGAACAGCATGGGTGTTTCAAATGACAGGGCGCCACGCCACATGGTGGAGACCCAGTTGAACACCTTCACCCCGGTGGGCACCGCAATCAGCATGGTGGCGTACATGAAAAACAGTTCACCTGCCACCGGCATACCCACCGTATACATATGGTGTGCCCATACGATAAACGAGAGGAAGGCGATGGATGCCGTCGCATAGACCATGGAGTCATAACCAAACAAGGGCTTGCGGGAAAATGCAGGGATGATCTGGGACACAACACCGAAAGCCGGCAGAATGATGATGTATACCTCGGGGTGACCGAAGAACCAGAACACGTGCTGGAACAGTACGGGATCACCACCACCAGCGGCTGAGAAGAAGCTGGTGCCGAAGTGGATGTCCATCAACATCATGGTCACCGCACCGGCCAGCACCGGCATGACCGCCACCAGCAAAAAGGCGGTAATCAACCAGGTCCACACGAATAGCGGCATCTTCATATAGGTCATACCGGGGGCGCGCATATTCATCACCGTGGCGATGATATTAATGGAACCCATAATGGATGAAAGACCCAGTACGTGCACTGAGAAGATAAAGAAGGTCACCGACGGCGGAGCGTAAGTGGTGGAGAGCGGGGCATAGAACGTCCAGCCAAAAGCCGGTGCGCCACCTTCCATGAACAGGGTGGAGGCCAGTAACAGGAACGTCGGGGGTAAAATCCAGAAGCTCCAGTTGTTCATCCGTGGCAGCGCCATATCCGGCGCCCCGATCATCATCGGGATCAGCCAGTTGGCCAAACCTACAAATGAGGGCATGATCGCCCCGAATACCATGACCAGGCCGTGCAGGGTAGTCATCTGGTTGAAGAACGCCGGCTCTACCAGCTGCATACCGGGCTGGAACAGCTCTGCCCGGATAACCATGGCAAAGAATCCGCCGAGAATAAACATGGCAAAAGAGAACCACAGGTACATGGTTCCTATGTCTTTATGGTTGGTGGTAAAAAGCCACCGGCCCAGGCCCTTGGCAGGACCGTGATGATGATCGCCCATCGTTAACTCCTCCAATTAGCCTTTCTTGTGATTGTAAACATCAATGGGCTGCACCATATCGCCCATGTTATTACCGAAAGCATTGCGCTGGTAGGTGATGACAGCCGCCATATCGACGTCGTTCATCTGGCCGCCAAAGGCCTGCATCGCAGTACCGGGAACGCCATTGATGCCAATCTCCAGGTGCTCACCCAGGTCACCGGTGGCGACCGCGCTGTTGGCAATCGCGTTACCCAGGCCGCCCTCGCCATTGGCGCCATGACAGGCCAGGCAGGAGCGGTCATAAACTGACTTGCCGCGCTCCATCAATTGATCCAGGGTGAACGTCTGGGCCATCAATTCCTTGATCTCAGCGGCTTCCGCCTGCTTGCCGGACAACCATTCATCGTATTCGCCCTGGCTTACCACATTGACCACAATCGGCATGAAGCCGTGGTCCTTGCCACACAGCTCGGCACACTGGCCGCGATAAATGCCTTCCTGGCTGGTGCGAGTCCAGGCTTCATTAATAAAGCCGGGGATGGCGTCCTTTTTAACCGCCAGATCCGGCACCCACCAGGAGTGGATCACGTCGTTGGCGGTCACCAGGAAGCGAACCTTGGTGTCTGCGGGCAGAACCAGTGGCTCATCCACTTCCAGCAGGTAGTGCTCACCCTTGCTCTCGGTGTTGTAAATTTCATTTTGGGGGGTGCGCAAGTTACTGAAAAATGTGACATTTTCACCATTTTCGTCCAGGTACTCGTACTTCCACTTCCACTGGTACCCGGTAATGAGAACGTCCATGTCGGCATCATCATTATCGTAGATATTGAGCAGTGTGGAGGTCGCTGGAACCGCCATGCCAATCAGAATGAAGAAGGGCACAATCGTCCAGGCGATTTCCACCTTGGTGCTTTCGTGAAAGGTCGCGGGCACTACGCCCTTGGACTTGCGGTGGTAAATGATGGAATAAAACATCACACCAAAAACGCCGACGCCAATGATTGTACAGATCCACAAAATAATCATGTGCAAGTCATAAATTTCCTTGCCCACTTCTGTGACACCAGGTCTCATATTGACCTGGCTGACTTCTGCACCGGCTGCCATGACAACGGCGCTCATCAGCATCAGCACAGGACCAAGCGCGAGCCTGAAAAGCCGCTTCGCTTCAAAACACATTTCCCGTGTCTCCATGTAGTAAAGTAATCCCCTCAACCGGCTGCCATTGTTGTTATCGCCTCGCCCCGGTAGACCGGGAACGACTGCCTCCCCCCGGCCAAGCCACAGGGGCGAGCGGGGTAAGCGCAGTAACGGCATGGCTTGCCAGCTGACTTCCATTTACCGGCCGTGCGACAAACGGTCGCACCGGTAAACCGCGGCGATTATAGCGAAACTGTTGGCCAAAGCCTACAAAGATGCGGCGTTTGTAGGGACTTAGCCGACATATGCAGGGTATAGTCCATCCTGGCAGGCCAATCTAAGCCCAATATATGCTCAAAATAAATCGGCTGGACCACAAGATATGGGGTATCGCCTGGCCGGCTATCCTGTCTAATATTTCTGTGCCGCTGCTCGGCCTGGTCGACGCCGCAATCCTCGGGCACCTGGGAACTACGCACTATCTTGGTGCAGTCGCACTGGGCAGCGCGCTGCTGTCCTTTCTCTACTGGGGTTTCGGCTTCCTGCGCATGGGCACTACCGGCCTGGTAGCCAAGGCCAGTGGAGCAGGGGAGGATGAACGCGCCCTGCTGGTACTGGCTAGATCCGCTGTACTTGCTATCGGTCTGGCGGCACTCGTCATCCTGCTGCACCCTTTATGGCTGCAAGCCGGCTTCGCCTTGATGGCACCCCGGGAGGAACTGTTGCCGCTGGCAAACAGCTACGCCAGTATCCGCATCGCCAGTGCCCCAGCGGTACTGCTCACCTATACCGTGGTGGGCTGGTTCATCGGTCGCCAGAACACGCGCTGGCCAATGCTGATCATGGTCAGCACCAATGTCCTCAACATTGTCCTGGATGTGCTGTTCATCATCGGCCTGGGGCTCAACAGTGACGGCGCGGCAATGGCCACTGTAGTGGCGGAGTACCTGGGCTGTGCCCTGGCGCTATGGGCGGTGTGGCGCACCCTGCCAAGGCGGCCGGGCCGCGATCTGTTGCGACAGCTGCTCTTCCCCGGGCCTTATGGAGTGCTGTTGCGCGGCAACCGCGACCTGTTTCTGCGTACCGTGACCCTGTTGCTGTGTTTCGCGTTTTTTACCGCTATGGGAGACAAACTGGGAAGCGACACCCTGGCGGCCAACAGTATCATGCTGCAGCTGCTGCTTCTGGCAGCTTTTGCCCTGGACGGGTTTGCCTTCGCCGCGGAGGGTCTCGCCGGCAACAGCCTGGGCGCCCGGGACCTGCAGGGCTTCTATGCTGCCACCCGCCGCTGTGCCATGTGGTGCGCGTTCAGTGCGGCACTAATAGCACTGTTTTTTACGCTAATGCACGTGCCGCTGTTCGCACTGATGACCAACATACCCGAGGTGCGCACCGTGATGCTGCAACACCGCGGCTGGCTGTTAGTGCTGCCACTGGTTGCGGCGCCCAGCTACCTGCTGGACGGCGTCTTCATTGGCAGCGCGGAGACGCGTTACATGATGATCACCATGTTGTTCAGCGCACTGGGTGTATACCTGCCCCTGTGGTTCTTCACCCGAGACTGGGGTAACCACGGCCTATGGCTGGCTTTCACTGCATTTAATGCCGCCCGGGGAGCTACGCTGTATTACTACTATCGACGTCTCAGCAATAAAAATGGCTGGTTGGGCGAGGAGGGTGCACAAAAGAGTGCAGGCAAGGGCCTGGAGACAGGCACTAGCTAATCGGGCGGAATGTACTAGCCTGAATGATACCCTCGAGGGATGTCCTCAGCGCCGGAGGGATCATGGCCACACCGGGTATCAGGGAGACTATCAACGCCGCTCTCGCGCAAGAGAGCGCCACCGGTTTGTTGCGCCAGCGAGTGGCGCAACAGTTACCGGAATTGCGCAAGAAACTGGTACTCCCCGAACATGAACCGGTGAACGCACTGATGGCATTTATTACTGATTACGTGGAAAGCGTGCCGGGCTGCCTCAACTTGGTGACCGCGGTAAGCAAACAACTGGGCTTCTACGGCTACGCCGCACCTTTCCTGCACATGGCAGAGGATTATTTCCTGCAACCACCCGAGGAGCTCCCGGGGGATGGGGGCCTGGAGGCACTGCTCGACGAGGCATTTCTCGCGCACCGCCTGCTGGAGGAGGTCAACGACCACCACATCCGGCACATACAGCGCCCGCTGTTACCCATCGATATGACAGAGGCCAATATCATCGTACATCACCTGCTGGGAGACAGCTTTGCCACGCGCCTGGAGCAGCTGGTGCAATTCACCGCAGCACAGCTACTGGAACGGGAGCATATATGGGAAAAAGTGCGCGCATTGCGCGGGGGGGAAACAACAGCGTCGCCCGTGATGTGCAGCGAAAGCCTGACCGGGTCACCACAAAAGATACGCCTGCGGCTGGCTTCCTGAGCGGGACCTCAGCGCTTCTTTTCAGTCGGGTCGATCAGGGTAACCGGCTCAGCCGGGGTCTCCACCCTGCGCGCAGCGGGACGGCTGACACGGGTTTGGACTTCCACTGCAGGTCCGGCTTTATCAGCTTCGTTACCCGGCCTGACCTCTGTAAAGTCACAGGACACACACTCGCGCTGGTCGGTGTCGAGATTAACTATAATTTTGTCCATCAAGCCACAGCGAGGACACACTGCGCCGGCAATAAAGCGCCGCCTGGTAGCACTGTCATTCATCGTGGTCTCCAGAGCCCTGCCAGGGGCGAAATCGGTCACTGCGTCAGCTGACGCAGTGCAGTACACTGCCTATTATAACAACACTGCCAATTCAGGATCAGCCAACCCATGTCGCACTTCACCTCTTCCAGCCTGCGCTCTTTTGGCGGTATCACACCCAAACTGGGCCAGCGCGTACTGATCGATCCCAGCGCCGTCGTCCTGGGTGATGTTGAGCTGGGCGACGATGTCTCCATTTGGCCCCAGGCCGCCATTCGCGGTGATATGCATCGCATCCGGGTGGGCGCCCGCAGCAGCGTGCAGGACGGCTGTGTACTGCATATCACCCATGCGGGACCCTTCAACCCGGACGGCTGGCCGCTGGAAATAGGTTGCGACGTCACCATTGGGCACCACGCCACACTGCATGGCTGCACCATAGGGGACAGGGTGCTGGTGGGTATGGGAGCCACTGTCATGGATGGCGCCGTGGTGGAAGACGATGTGGTCATTGCAGCCGGTGCCCTGGTAACACCGGGCAAGCGCCTGCGCAGTGGCTACCTGTATACGGGCTGCCCCGCAAGGGAGAGCCGCGCGTTGAGTGAGGGGGAAATGTCCTACTTCACCTACAGTGCCAACAATTACGTCGCACTGAAAGACCGCCATATCTCCGAGCTGGAAGACTGAGCTTCGCGCAAGATGCCGCTAGGCGGCCTGCATCGCCTCCCGCAGCTGGTTGATCACCGGGCGGGTTTCCGGCCTCTGCCGGCGCCAGATATAAAAGGACTGTGCCGCCTGCTCCACCAGCATGCCAAGGCCATCCGATACCGCCCAGGCCGCATGGTGCGCGGCCCAGAGCATAAATGGGGTGGGCTGGGGCCCATAGACCATATCGTAACAACAGCTGCGTTCCGTGAGCAGCGAGCTGGGCAGGTCCGGCATTTCGCCCACCAGGCCCGCGCTGGTGGCATTGATAATCAGGTCAAACTGGCGCTCACCTATCAATTCATAGCCGCCGCCCTGCAGCGGAAAGATATCCGCAAACTCGTCGGCCAATTGCTCGGCTCGCCGGGCCGTGCGGTTGACCACCAGTAACTCCCGCGGGCGCTCACGCAGCAGTGGCTCCAGAACACCGCGCACCGCACCCCCGGCTCCCAGTATCAGGATGCGCAGGCCCTGGATCGCCCATCCCAGGTTGGCTACCATGTCGCGCACCAGGCCAATACCGTCCGTATTATCACCCTCGATAATGCCATCGCCCATCAGGGACAGGGTATTCACCGCACCAGCGCGCGTGGCGCTGTCACTGAGGCGCTGGGCGAAGTCATAAGCATCGCGCTTGAAGGGAGCGGTGATGTTCAATCCCAGGCCGCCCTCGGCAAAAAAATTGCCCGCCGCCCTGGCAAAACCATCCAGCTCCACGCGCACCGCCCGGTAGTGCATGGACTGCCCGCACTGCTGCGCGAAGATGCTGTGAATCAGTGGCGACTTGCTTTGCTTGATGGGGTTGCCGAACACCGCGTACTTGTCTATTTCACTCATTGCCCGGTTCGCTCCCGCTATTTTTCGTTCAGCCAATCCCGGTCACACAGGTAATACTCCGTCAGCTCCGCCTCGGCGGATCCCGCCTCCGGATGATAGTCATATTCCCAGCGCACCAGCGGCGGCAGGGACATCAAGATCGCCTCGGTGCGCCCGTTGGACTGCAAACCAAACAGCGTGCCCCTGTCAAACACCAGGTTGAACTCGACGTAGCGGCCCCGGCGATACAACTGGAACTGTCGCTCGCGTTCGCCGTAGGGGATATCTTTACGGCTTTGCACAATAGGCCTGTAGGCACGAATGAAGGAGTCGCCAACAGACTGCACAAAGGCGAAGCTGGTTGCGAAATCCCACTCGTTGAGATCGTCGAAAAACAGGCCGCCTATACCCCGCGGCTCCTGGCGATGCTTGAGATAGAAGTACTCGTCGCACCAGGCTTTAAAACGGGGATAGACCTCCGGGCCAAAAGGCGCACAGGCGGCGTTGGCATGCTCGTGCCAGCTGATGCAGTCCTCGTGGTTACCGTAATAGGGTGTCAGGTCATAACCTCCGCCAAACCACCAGATAGGCTCCTCGCCCTCTTTTTCCGCAACAAACAGGCGCACATTGGCATGGGAGGTTGGCACATAGGGGTTACGCGGGTGGATGACCAGGGAGACGCCCATGGCCTGATAACTGCGCCCCGCCAGCTCGGGGCGCGAGGCGCTGGCAGAAGGCGGCAGGCTTGCGCCCGTTACATGGGAAAAGTTTACCCCGGCCTTCTCGAACACTTCACCTTCGGCCAATACCCGGCTGCGACCACCGCCGCCCTCGGGACGCTGCCATTCATCAGTGATAAAGCCTTTGCCCCCATCTTCCGCGGCCAGCTCACCACAGATGTTGTCCTGCAACTGTAAAAGATAGGTTTTGACCTGTTCAATCTGCATCATTCGCGTTCCATATCCGGATATGGCGCAGCATTATACGCGCCCAGCGCGGGCCGGGGTAAATAACTAGACGCGAATTATCTGGCCGCTGGCCAGATCTCGAATAACGGTGGGGCGAGCGGCAATACCCGTATGGCCGGGCAGCATGCCATCCAGCGAAGCGCCAAAATAGCGCTGCACCTGGAACATCGCCCGGGCGGGCTGGGCACCGCCCGGATTGGCGGACGTGGAGACCAGCGCCCCACCCCAGGCGCTGCACAGGCTGCTCAACACCGGGTGGGCGGTCACCCTGATAGCGACGGTAGGATGGGCACCGTGGATCCAGGGTGGTATCCGATCCCTGTGTGGCACCAGCCAGGTAGCGGGGCCCGGCCAGCTGGCCGCCAACTGCTCGCGCTGTTGCGCCGGCAGGTCACTCAGTAAAAATTCCAGCTGGCTGACACTTGATGCGACCAATATCAGCCCTTTGCTCACGGGGCGCTGCTTGAGTTGCAGGAGGCGCCTTACCGCCAGCGAGTCATAGGGATCGCAACTCAGCCCCCAGACCGCTTCCGTGGGACAGGCTACCACGCCCGAGGAGCGGATAGCCTGCAGCGCAGCGCCCAGGCGCAGGGAGCTGGGGGAAAAGCCCATGGTCAGCCCTTAAGCGATTCCTGCAACGCTGCATCTTTGGCATAAATCTGCTCGGCGTTCGCGGCGCGCTCATCGCGCAGCTTCTGCCCCAGCGCAGAGTCGGACACCGACAGGATCTGCGCCGCGAGGTAGGCCGCGTTCTTGGCCCCGGCCTTGCCGATAGCCACGCTGGCAACGGGAATGCCCGCCGGCATCTGCACTGTGGACAACAGCGCGTCCAGGCCATCCATCGACGCGTTCATGGGTACGCCGATAACCGGCCGCACCGTGGTTGCCGATACCGCGCCCGCCAGATGGGCCGCCATACCCGCGGCGGCGATAAAGACACCGCAGCCGCGCTGTTCGGCGTCCTGTACAAAGCTTTTGGTTACCTCAGGGGTGCGATGTGCCGAGGTGATACGCGCTTCAAAAGGGATATCAAAGGTGCGCAACACATCGAAACAGGCCTCCATCACGGGCAGGTCAGAATCAGATCCCATCACAATCGCCACAAACGGCTTGCTCATCAGTTTTCTCCACAGCAGATTGACGACCCGGACAAGGAGCCGCTAAAAGAGCGCGAAATTTAACCAACTCACACAGACTTGGCAAGCCAAAACTCTGACTAGCAGCGTATATAGCCACCGGGACAGCGCTGCACCAGGCCCAACAGTTCCAATTCAGACAACTGCACCAACAACTGCTCTACCGGCATATTTGCGCCGACCACCAGCTGATCAACGCTGCTGGCCTCAAAACCGAGCAGCTCCAGAACAGACAAACTACCGGGTGAGTCGGCGGCGGCTTCTGCCGTTGCCATCCCGGCTCCCCGCATCTCCTTGTGCAAAGCGTACAGGGGGCCCAGCTCTTCCAGGATATCCTGCAGCTCGCGCACCATTTTCGCCCCGTCGCGCAACAGCTGCAGGCAGCCTTCCCCTCCCCGGTGCAGCATCGACCAGGGCAGGGCAAATACCTCCCGACCCTGTTCCAGTGCGGTATTCGCTGTTATCAGGGAGCCACTTGGCAGCGCCGCTTCTACCACCACCACGCCCAGGGACAGGCCGGAGATTATGCGGTTGCGTTGGGGAAAGTTCTGGCGCCTGGGAGGGGTACCCGGTGGGAATTCGGTTAACAGGCAGCCATTGCCCTGCAGCTGTGCTGCCAAATCACGGTGCCTGCGTGGATAGATGAGGTCTATGCCGGTGGCCATCACCGCGATACTTTTGCCCTTGGCAGCCAGGGCCCCGCGATGGGCGGCGCCATCCACCCCCAGGGCCAGGCCCGAGCAGACCAGCAGGCCCGTGGCAGCCAGTTGCTGCGCCAGGTCCCGGGCTGTCCGCAGGCCTGCGGGACTGGCACGCCGACTGCCCACCATAGCCACCTGTGGCTCGCGCAACAGCGAGACGTCGCCTAGCGCGTAAAGCAGGGCAGGGGGGTCAGGTATCAGGCGCAGCAGTGGGGGGTAGCGCTCATCATCGATGGCGAGGGTTTGCACCCCCATGGCGGACAGGGCGGGGCTCAGCCCGGTATCTGCAACATTCATACATCATCCTTGACGTCATGTCTGCTGTGCATTGTTGGTGTTGGCGCCCCCGGGGCCCAACGGCGGTCGCCACGTCCTGTGGCGACCTGCTATTGCATCAGGGGTTCTTCACCTTGTCCATAATCTTAAGTGGCCGGCTGGATTTCAGCACAATGGCGTAACTGGCCTTCTCAAAAGCCTCGAAGACCATGGCCAGCCCGGCCTTGGTGTCTGGCAGTTGCACATTTTCCTGGGCCACCTTGTCGAATACCAGCTCTCCGGACTGATACACCGCCAGGATCTGGCCAATCTCCAGCCCATCGCGCTTGCCCCTGTTAAGTACCACAATATCCATAGTGCCAATCTGGCTGACCCCACCGTCCACCGCAATCATAAAGCCGTCTTCAATCGTGGCCTCCGGTGCCCGCGGGTGGAAAGTGGCATCGATAATGCGCTCGACAATGGGCAGCAGGCGGTCGCTGTGGCGAACCTCCTCGGTGATCCGGGTGACCTCAAGTTCGGTGATTTCCTGGTCGTTGGCGCTAAGCAGTTTGGCATTGCCGATTTCCTGGGCCTGGTAGCCCAGCACTTCCTCGGTAAGCGGATCCACATAGGCTTCACCCGGGCGGAAAATCCCGTAGGCCCGCTCCCCATCCGGGAAGTAACCGCGACCGAATACCCGGTCTCCGGGTGCGCTCAGCAGATTGTCTCGGTCACCGGCGACAATATAGGCGGATTCATTCAGATCCTGAGCTTCCATAATCCGGTGGCGCTTCAGGAAAGCGCCTATTTCATCCAGCGGGATAATGGGAATAGCCAGGTCCAGCGGGCTGACGCGCATGGTGGGCGTCAATTTTACGTCGCGTCCACGACGCACGCCCAGGCGGGGCCGCCCGTCTACCCAGGTCAGGTAGAGCTCGTCCCCCGGGAAAATCAGGTGGGGATTGTCTATCTGCGGGTTAACATCCCACAGTTCCGGCCACAGCCACGGCTGCTTGAGATACATGCCGGATATGCCCCAGAGCGTATCGCCTTTCTTGACGATGTAGGTTTCCGGCACATTGTCGTTAAGTTCCACTGCCGCATGCAGCCATCCACTGAACAGTAGTGACAATAGCAATAGGCAAACCGAGAGTGACCTTGTTTTCATTTTTCCGTCCCTGCGTGGTCTTTGTTATTATCTGCTAGCTATACGCAATATAGCAGATCTGCTTCAGTGGCCCTCGAACTGCAGCCCATCAGCGCCCCTTGACCCTTCCCCGTCACCGGCATATCAGCAGAGAAACCACACGGTTTCCGCCGCGACTGCCGCCAAACTGGGCACCCCTTTGTTACTGGTAGTATAATATCTACAGTTTGCTGCCGCGAATTATCGCTGGCAAGCCCTAATGTTATTAATTCACGCAGGCGGCAATCCTCCTCCAGACGATACACTGAGCACCCTTTACCATGGCTGTACTCGAAATTCTCGAATTTCCGGACCCGCGCTTACGCACCCGCGCCAGGCCGGTGGCGGCGGTTACCGCAGACACCCGGGACCTGATCGACGACATGTTTGAAACCATGTATGCGGCACCGGGTATCGGTCTTGCAGCAACCCAGATCAACGTGCATGAAAGGCTGCTGGTCATCGATATATCCGAGGACCGCAGTGATCCTCAGGTGTTCATCAACCCGGAAGTCACTGTGATTGACCCGGAACTGGGTGAATACGATGAGGGTTGCCTTTCTGTCCCGGGCTTTTACGAGACGGTAAATCGTCCACAGAGGGTCCAGGTTACCGCCCTGGATCGCGATGGAAAGTCCTTCACCCGCGAGCTGGAAGGCCTGCTGGCCATCTGCCTGCAACACGAAATCGACCACCTGGACGGCAAACTGTTCGTCGATTACCTGTCGCCCCTGAAGCGCACCCGAATCCGCAAGAAGCTGGAAAAAATCCAGCGCCAGCGGGACTGAGGCGGGTGGCAGACTCCTCCCTGCGTATCCTGTTTGCCGGAACACCCGACTTCGCAGCCATACATCTAGAGTCTTTGATAAATAGTAAGCACTCACTTATAGGCGTCTATACCCAACCTGACAGGCCGGCGGGCCGGGGTAAAAAATTGACCGGCAGCCCAGTCAAACAACTGGCGCTGGAGGCGCAACTCCCCCTCTACCAGCCCGCCTCGCTGAAAGGGACAGACCAGCAGCAGCAACTCGCCAATCTGCAGGCCGATGTGATGGTGGTGGTAGCCTACGGACTTATCCTGCCCCAGTCGGTGCTGGATATGCCACGGCTGGGCTGCCTGAATGTACACGCTTCATTACTGCCTCGCTGGCGCGGTGCGGCACCCATCCAGCGGGCCATAGAAGCCGGAGACCCGCAATCCGGTATTACCATAATGCAGATGGACGCCGGCCTGGATACCGGCGATATGCTGGCAACTGCCAGTTGCCCCATCCACGGCGATACCACCGCCGCCAGCCTGCACGATGAACTGGCGGCGCTGGGCGCACCCCTGCTACTGCAGGTGCTGTCAGATCTCCAGGCCCACCAGCAGGGAGCCCGGCAGCAGGATGATGCGCTGGCTACCTACGCCAGCAAGATTCAAAAACAGGAGGCCGAAATCGACTGGCAGCAGGACTCACTGACGCTGGATCGACGTATTCGCGCCTTTAATCCCTTCCCCGTCTGTTTCAGCACACTGCGGGGAGAGCGGGTAAAACTCTGGCAGGCGCAGCCGGTCGCCGGAGCGGCGGGAGACCAGGGCCGTGCCGGCACCATCGTCAGCGCGGACCGCGACGGCATAACAGTGCGCTGTGGCAGCGGTTGCCTGAATATCCTCAAGCTGCAACTGCCCGGGGGCAAGCCCCTGAGCGCGCAGCAGATGCTCAATGCGCGACAGGACCAGTTCGCACCAGGTCAACAGTTCCAGACCATACTTAGGGACAAGCCGTGAAGGCCGTCGACGTTCGCGCGACAGCCGCCCTGGTGCTGGCCGAGGTTATGGCTGGCAAATCCCTCAACCAGGCTCTGCCAACGGCGCTGGAAAAAGTCAGCGAGCGCGATCGTGGCCTGTTGCAGCAACTGTGTTACGGCACCTTGCGTCACCAGCCGCGACTCCAGGCGTTGCTGGACATGATGCTGGACAAACCACTGCGGGAAAAGGATAGCGACGTGCAGGGACTGTTGCTGTGCGGCCTCTATCAGTTGGAGGGCATGCGCATACCTGACCACGCGGCAGTCTCCGCTACCGTTGCCGCCACCCGCGCGCTGAAAAAGCCCTGGGCAAAAGGTATGACCAATGCCCTGCTGCGCCGTTATCAGCGCGAAGGGCAGGAACTGTCGGCCGCACTGGATGAGGCCGCTACCGCCTGCCACCCCAGCTGGCTATACCACAAACTGCTGCTGCAGTGGCCGCAGCAGGCGGCAACCCTGTTCGCGGCAAACAACCAACAGCCCCCCATGACCCTGCGCCTCAACACCCGACGCGAGTCCAGGGAAGATTACCTGCAACGGCTGACAGAACAGGGCATTGAGGCCCGAGCCGGCGCACTGAGCCCGCAGGCGGTCACGCTGGAGCAGCCGCGGGACATACTGCAGCTACCGGGGTTCGGTGAGGGTCTGGTCAGCGTGCAGGACGAAGCCGCGCAGCTGGCCGCCCACCTGTTGCAGGCACAACCCGATGAACGGGTCCTGGATGCCTGCGCCGCGCCGGGCGGGAAAGCCTGCCATATTCTGGAGCTGCAACCGGGGCTTGCCGAGCTGGTGGCCATGGATGTAGACGAGCAGCGCCTGTCCAGGGTGCAGGAAAACCTGCACCGCCTGGACCTGGCCGCCACGCTGGTGTGTGCCGATGCGGCCAGCCCGCCGGGAGATTGGCCCTGTGGCGAGTTCGACCGCATCCTGGTCGACGCGCCCTGCTCAGCCAGCGGTGTGATCCGGCGGCACCCGGACGTGAAGCTGTTGCGCAGGGAACAAGATATCCAGCAACTGGCGCTGCAACAACTGGGCATTCTGCAGGGCCTCTGGCGCCTGCTGCGCCCCGGCGGCACGCTGCTATACGCCACCTGTTCGGTACTGCAGGAGGAAAACAGCGCTGTGATACAGCGCTTTCTGGCTGATAAGGCAGATGCACAGCTGCTTGAACTTCCCCAGCCATGGGGCATTGCCATGAGCCATGGTCGGCAGGTATTACCCAGCCCGGATGGCCCGGACGGGCTGTTCTACGCGCGGCTTGGCAAAGTACCCGGGGCACACTGACAATGTGCACTATTTCGCCACGCCGGCTCTTACATTCACCTGCCGATTTCTTTAAGGTGCACAGGTACTTAGCGACCCTTAACCGTATCGAGCTCCCGGAGCCATGAAGATAATAATCCTCGGCGCGGGCCAGGTAGGCGGCACCCTCGCAGAACACCTGGCCAACGAGCAAAACGACATCACGGTAGTGGATACCGATGGCGAGAAATTACGCGCACTCCAGGATCGCCTTGATATCGGCACCGTGGCCGGCGGGGCTTCTCACCCCAACACCCTGTTCAAGGCCGGCGCCGAAGACGCCGATATGTTGATCGCGGTAACCAATTCCGACGAAATCAACATGATGGCCTGCCAGGTGGCCCACACCCTGTTTAAAACCCCGACCAAGATTTCCCGGGTGCGTTCACCCAACTACCTGGCGCACCAGGAGCAGCTGTTCAACCGGGACCATATCCCGGTAGATGTGATCATCGGGCCAGAACAGCTGGTTACCAAGAACATCCAGCAACTCATCGCCAACCCCGGGGCGCTGCAGGTACTGGATTTTGCCGAGGGCAGGGTACAGCTGGTAGCGGTCAGGGCCTACCACGACGGGCCGATCGTCGGCCAGGAATTACAGGAAATCCGCCAGCACATGCCCAAGGTGGACACCCGGGTGGCCGCCATTTTCCGCCAGGATCGCCCCATCATTCCCGAGGGCAGCACCGTGGTTGAGGTGGACGATGAAGTATTCTTCATTGCCGCCAGGGAAAATATCCGCGCCGTGATGTCGGAATTGCGCAAAATAGACAAACCCTACAAGCGGGTGATGATCGCCGGTGGCGGAAACATCGGGGCGACCCTGGCCTTCAACATAGAAAACAACTACCAGGTCAAGATTATAGAGAAGTCCTACGACCGCTGCCGGGTGTTGTCTGAACGCCTGAAGCACACCATCGTTCTCAACGGCAGCGCCTCGGAGCCCCAGTTGCTGACCAGTGAGAACATCGAGGCCACCGACGTATTCTGTGCCCTGACCAACAACGATGAATCCAATATCATGATGTCCATGCTGGCAAAGCGCATGGGGGCCAAGAAAGTCGTTACCCTGATTGCCAATGCCGCCTACGCCGACCTGGTGGGGGATGAAATCGACATCGCTATCTCACCGCAGCAAATCACCATCGGCAGCCTGCTGACTCATGTGCGCAGAGGCGACATCAGCAACGTGCACTCCCTGCGCCGCGGCGCCGCGGAGGCGATAGAGGTTACCGCCCACGGAGACGCCTACTCATCCAAGGTCGTGGGCAGACGGCTGGATGAAATCAACCTGCCGGATGGCGTCACCATAGGTGCTATCGTTCGCGGCGAAGAGGTAGTTATCGCCCACAGCCATATCGTGGTGGAGAGCGACGACCACGTTATCCTGTTCCTGGTTGATCGCCAGCAAATCAATGCCGTGGAAAAACTGTTCGCCGTCGGCTTTGGTTTCTTTTCCTAAGGCGCCCTGATGCACATATCGGTGTCATTTCGTATTCTCGGAATTCTGCTGATGCTGTTCAGCAGCGCCATGCTGGCGCCGTTGGTAATGGCGGTACTGGCGGAGGACGACACCGTAACCGGCTTCCTCTCGGCACTGGGAATTACCTTTTTTTCCGGGCTGCTGATCTGGCTGCCGGTAAGGAACGTCCGTCACGACCTGCGTATCCGCGATGGCTTTCTCATTACCTCTTTATTCTGGACAGTCCTGGGGCTGTTCGGGGCACTGCCCTTCGCGCTCACTCATTCCCTGCACCTGACTCCCACTGAGGCCGTGTTCGAATCCATTTCAGGGCTGACCACCACCGGTGCCACGGTCATCGTGGGCCTGGACCACTTACCCCAGTCGATATTGATCTACCGACAGTTGCTGCAGTGGCTGGGTGGCATCGGCATCATCGTGGTCGCGGTGGCGGTGTTACCCATGCTGGGAATCGGGGGCATGCAGCTGTACAAGGCGGAGACGCCAGGGCCCTCCAAGGACAGCAAACTGACCCCGCGCATAACAGAGACAGCCAAGGCCCTGTTTTCGGTCTATCTCGCGCTCACTGTCGCCTGTGGCATAGCCTATTACGCCCTGGGGATGTCGGGTTTTGACGCCATTGCCCACGCCTTCTCTACCGTGGCCATCGGGGGGTTTTCCACCCACGACGCCAGCATGGGCTACTTCGATAATGACGGTATCCTGCTGGTGTGCAGCCTGTTCATGTGTTTTTCCGCGGTCAATTTCGGCCTGCACTTTATTGCCTGGAGAAGGCGCACCGCGGTGGTCTACAGGAAGGACTCGGAAACCCGCTTCTTCTTCGGCGTACTGCTGGTGTGTATTGTCATTACCTGCGCCTACCTGATGTTCACGCAAACCCTGAGCCCGGGAGACAGCTTGATTCACGGCCTGTTCCAGGCGATATCCATTACCACCACCACCGGCTTCGCCACGCAGAATTTCGCCCTGTGGCCCTCATTTCTGCCGGTGATGATGCTGTTCTTTTCCTTTATGGGCGGCTGTGTGGGCTCTACCGGGGGCGGCATCAAGGCAATGCGTCTGATGCTGATTTACAAACAGGGCATCCGCGAGCTGAAGCAGCTGGTGCACCCCAGCGCGGTGATCCCGCTGAAGGTCGGGCGGCGTCGCGTGGAGGCCGCGGTGGTCAGTGCCGTGTGGAGTTTTTTCGCCGTCTACATGTCAGCCTTCATTGTGGTACTGCTGCTGCTGATGGCCACAGGGCTGGATTTTACCACCGCATTTTCTGCGGTCGCGGCGTCACTGAATAACCTGGGCCCCGGCCTGGGAGAAGTGGCGGCAAATTACAGCAGCATCAACGAGGTGGCGAAGGGCCTGCTGTGCTTTACCATGCTGCTGGGCCGACTGGAGGTATTCACCTTGCTGGTATTGTTCACCCCAATGTTCTGGCGTATCTGAAGCCGCTATCGCTTGCCACCGCGCTGTTTGCGGATCATTTCATAGGCCGCCTGGATCTCCTGTGAGCGCTCGGTTGCCAGCTTCACCATGTCCTCGGGTACACCTTTGGCAATCAACTTGTCCGGGTGGTTCTCACTCATCAATTTTCGATACGCGCGCTTCAGGTCCTTGTCGTTGATGCTGCTGTTCACACCCAGCGCGGTGTAGGCATCCTCCAGGCTGGTGCCGGGTTGCGCGGCAAAACCGCCCTGGCCGTGAAAATGCTCTTGCGCCTGGGCCATGCGCAGCAGTTGCTCCAGCTGGGCCGGCGCCATGCCCATCAGGGTGGTGATGCGCACCAGGGCGGCATGCTCTTCAGGTTCTATGGTCTGATCTGCCAGGGCCAGGGAAATCAGGAATAGCAGCAGGGTCTGCTGCAGTTGTCGCTGCGGCCCACAGGTCTGCAGGAAAGTGTTGACGGTTTCCTCCAGCTGGAAGTCGCCGCCCGAGCCCCGGCGAAACAGCTCTATGGCCCGGGTGCGCTGCTGGGCACTGAGGCCCATCTGGGTAAACAGTTGCTCTGTGTGTTCTATTTCCTGTTGCGATACCCGGCCATCTGCCTTGGCAATGTGTCCGGACAGCAGGAAGGTGGTTTCGAAAAAGCTGGTTTTTATGCGCTCGATATTTTCCGGTGAGCCGAAATGCAGTGTATGGGTAAGCCCCCTGTCGAACGCGTGGCCTATAAACAGCCCGATAATAAGGCCGATTGGCCCACCGACCAGGAGGCCAATCACGCCACCAATTATTTTGCCAAAAACCATATCAATCCTTAATCATCACTGACCCGGGGCATCACCAGCTCTTCGTTGCCAGCCGCAGTGGCAACACCGGGCAGAAAATACAACAACACCTTTGCCACAGGACCACCTTAAATGCATCCATGGCAGAATTTCACTTTCCGGGAAAGCGCGTATTATGCCGCCAAAAGAGCCTGTATAATAGCCGGCTTTTTGCAGCGACCTCGCAGGCGGACCGGTGGCACAACAACCAAGTAAACCTTTAACATTTCAGGAACTTATCCTGAAGCTACAACAGTTTTGGGCGGAGCGTGGCTGTGTTGTGCTGCAACCCCTGGATATGGAAGTGGGGGCCGGCACTTTTCACCCCGCCACCTTCCTGCGGGCCCTGGGACCGGAAAACTGGAATGCCGCCTATGTGCAACCCAGCCGGCGCCCTACCGATGGTCGCTACGGGGATAACCCGAACCGCCTGCAGCACTACTACCAGTTCCAGGTGGTGATGAAGCCCTCGCCTGAGAATTTTCAGGAGCTCTACCTGGAGTCCCTGGCAGCACTGGGTATCGATTCGGCAATTCACGACATCCGCTTTGTCGAGGACAACTGGGAGTCGCCTACGCTGGGGGCATGGGGCCTGGGCTGGGAAGTCTGGCTCAATGGTATGGAGGTCACCCAGTTCACCTATTTTCAGCAGGCCGGTGGCCTGGAGTGTTTTCCGGTCACCGGGGAAATTACCTATGGCCTGGAGCGCATTGCCATGTACCTGCAAAGTGCGGACAGCATTTACGACCTGGTGTGGGCTGATGGGCCCGCTGGCAAGGTCACCTATGGAGATGTGTTCCACCAGAATGAGGTGGAGATGTCACACTACAATTTTGAAGAGGCCGACGTGGAATACTTATTCGGTTTTTTCGACCACTGCGAGCGGGAGGCGATGCGCCTGGTCGACAAGAACCTGCCATTGCCCGCCTACGAAATGGTAATGAAGGCCTCCCACACCTTTAACCTGCTGGACGCGCGCCACGCCATCTCGGTAACTGAACGCCAACGCTTTATTCTCAGGGTTCGCACTCTCGCCCGGTCGGTAGCCAAGGCGTATTTCGATGTCCGTGCCGCCCTGGGCTTTCCCCTGGCAGATGAGGGACTGCGCCAGGATGTCCTGGGCCGAATCCAGGCGGAGGCCAGTTAACCCATGAGCACAGAAAACTTACTGGTCGAACTGGGTACCGAGGAATTGCCGCCAAAGGCGCTGAAATCCCTGGGGCTCGCCTTTCGTGACGGTATCGTCGACGGGCTGGGGCAGCGCGAATTGGATTTTGGCGAAGTCCAGTGGTTCGCGTCACCGCGGCGACTCGCGGTGCTGGTGCATGGGGTAGCGTTACAGGCGGCGGACCGGGAAGTGGAAGTACTTGGCCCCCCGGTGGACCGGGCCCGCGACGACGCGGGGGACTGGACACCCGCGGCCGCTGGCTTCGCCCGCAAACAGGGGGTGGAGCCAGACGCCCTGCAGAGTATCGATACACCCAAGGGGGCGCGACTGGGTTTGCGCTCCAGAGTCAGCGGGGTCAAGACCCGGGAATGCCTGAACGAAATCATCCAGGGCAGTATCCAGCAGTTGCCCATTCCCAAACGCATGCGCTGGGGCGCGAGCCGGGTGGAATTCGTGAGGCCGGTGCACTGGGTCGTCGCCATGCTGGGGCAGGATTGCGATCACGGCGAGATACTGGGCCTGCCCACCGGCAACACCACACGCGGGCATCGCTTCCACAGCAGTGGGACCATTACCCTGCAGCGCCCGGAAGATTACGCCGCCGCCCTGGCTGAGGCCCGGGTGGTAGCGGACTTCGAGCAGCGCCAGCAGATGATTCGCGAGCAGGTTGCAATCGAGGCCAGTGCCTTGCAGGCCACCGCAGTCATAGACCAGGACCTGCTGGATGAGGTCACCGGCCTGGTGGAGTGGCCGGTAGCACTAACGGGCTCCTTCGAAGCGCGTTTTCTCGAAGTCCCCGCCGAGGCACTGGTGTCCTCCATGAAGGAACACCAGAAGTACTTTCACCTGGTGGACCAGCAGGGCCAACTGAAACCCAACTTCGTAACCCTGTGCAATATTGAAAGTACCGACCCGATACAGGTGATCGCGGGTAACGAGCGGGTGATTCGGCCACGCCTGGCGGATGCCGCTTTCTTTTTTGCAACGGACAAAAAAGTGCCCCTGGCGGATCGAGTGGAACAACTCAACAGCATTGTGTTCCAGAAACAACTGGGCACGGTGTACGACAAGACCCAGCGGGTTGTAGGGCTGGCCGGCGCCCTGGCCGAACAAATTGGCGCGCCGGTAGAATCTGCCCGGCGGGCAGCCCTGCTAAGCAAGACTGACCTGGGCACGGACATGGTGCTGGAATTCTCCGACATGCAGGGTATCGCCGGCTCCTACTACGCCCTGCACGATGGCGAGGAGGCCGATGTGGCCGCTGCACTGGCGCAACAATACTGGCCCAGGTTTGCCGGCGACCAATTACCCGAGTCGGGCACTGCCTGCGCGCTGGGCATTGCTGATCGATTGGATACCCTGGTGGGTATTTTCGGCATCGGCCAGCCACCCAGCGGATCCAAGGACCCCTTCGCCTTGCGCCGCGCCTCACTGGCGGTATTGCGCATTATGGTGGAAAAAAACCTGGACCTGGATTTGCGCAACTGCCTGAAACTTGCCGCTGCGCAATTCCCCGAGGACACCCTGGCAGAAGGCACTACCGGGCAGGTACTGGTCTACATGATCGAGCGCTTCCGCGCCTGGTTCGAGGAAGAGCATATTGCCGCTGAGGTATTCCGGGCCGTCAGCGCCAGGAACCTCAGTCGGCCGCTGGACATACAGCGCCGGGTACATGCCGTGGACGCCTTCACCCGGCTTCCCCAGGCCGCTGCCCTGGCCGCCGCCAACAAGCGGGTATCCAACATCCTGGACAAGCTGGAGGAGGGTCATCAGTTCGGAGAAGTAAGTGCTGACTTACTTCATGGGGCGCAGGAAAAGGCACTGGCGGAGCAATTACAGGCCCTCGCACATACCAGTGGTGAGCACCTTGCCAGGGACGAGTACACCCAGGCGTTGGCCTGTCTGGCGGACTTGCGGGACACTGTCGACAGTTTTTTTGACAGCGTAATGGTGAATGCCGATGACAGTGCATTGCGCCACAATCGCTTAAACCTGTTGAAGAAATTGCGCGATCTGTTCCTGCAGGTCGCGGACATATCGCAGCTGGCTGTCAGCAAATAGCCCATGCCGCTGGTCATCCTGGATCGCGACGGAGTGATCAACCAGGACTCCGATGACTACGTCCGCAGCATCGCGGACTGGCAGCCGATTCCCGGAAGCCTGGAGGCCATCTGCGCGCTGTCCCGGGGGGGTTACCGGGTTGCGATCGCCAGCAATCAGTCGGGTCTCAGCCGTGGCTATTTTGGCCTGGACGAACTCGAGGCCATTCACGCACTGCTGTGCCAGCAGGTGGAGGAACTCGGGGGAGAGATAGCGGGTATCTTCTATTGTCCCCACCTGCCCGAAGACGACTGCCTGTGTCGCAAACCCCGCACTGGACTGTTAGTCGCACTGGAGAGAGAGCTGGGGGAGAGCGCCAGGGGCGCCTGGTTCATCGGGGACAGTCTCAAGGACCTGCAAGCCGCCCAGGCTTTCGGTTGCGAGGCAATCCTGGTGGAGACGGGCAAGGGTAAGGCAACCCGCAAAGCCCTGATGTCAAACCCGCCGGGGCTGGACAATATCGACGCCATTCCTGTTTATAACAATCTACTGGCGGCTGCCCGGGCGTTGCTGGGGAGTTAAGCCCCGCTATGCGCCAAAACGCGACATATTCCCCGGCGCGATCAGCACAACTCCCCGCTTTGCTTTAAAATGGCAGTCGTCGTTCACGGGGTGTCATCATGGAAATGGATATCAATCTGTTAATTGCCAGCGGGGCAGCGGCCGTTGGCGGCATCGCCATAGGCCTGGTGATCAGCATTCTGCTGGGGCACAAGGCCCGGGAAGCCCTGCGCGCGGCGATGACCGCAGACCAGGATGAACTGAAATCTCAACTGGGGGAGGTGCAATCCAGCCTCCAGGGGAAAACGGTGGAGTTACAACTGGCCGGAGAGCAGTTACGGGAAAAAAACGCCCTGACAGCCAGCCTACAACAGGAACTGGCTGGGCTAAGCAGGCAATTCAACGACCTGAAGAATGAACATACCCGCCTGCACACGGAGCACCGGGAGCGCCAGGGACAACATGCCGAACAGGTGCAGCTGCTGAATGAAACCCGGGAAAACCTGAAAAAAGAATTTGAAAACCTGGCCAACAAGATTTTTGAAGACAAGGGCAAGAGTTTTACGGTGACCAGCAGGGACAGCCTCGAAGCGCTGCTTAAACCCTTTCGCGAACAGATCTCCGGGTTTCAGTCACGCATCAATGAAGTTCACCAGGAATCGGTAAAGGGCAACACCGCTCTGGAAAAGGAAATCCAGAAAGTCCTCGATGTAGGGCTGGAAATGAACAGCCAGGCCAGCAACCTGACAACCGCACTGAAAGGTGACAAGAAAACAGCGGGCAACTGGGGCGAAGCACAGTTGCAGCGCACCCTGGAGCTGGCCGGACTGCAGGCCGGCGAGCACTATGAATCCCAGACCAGCCACCGGGATGATGATGGCAAACGCAAACTACCGGATTTCCTCATCAAGTTGCCGGACAACAAGAACCTGGTCATCGACAGCAAGGTATCACTGGTAGATTACGACAGGGCCATCGCCGCCGAAACTGACGAGGAGCGCACTGAGGCCCTCAATGCCCATGCCCAGGCGGTACGCAATCACATTGATGACCTGGCTTCCAAGGATTACGCCAACCTGCCCGGGATCGGCAGCCCGGATTTCGTACTGATGTTCATGCCCGTGGAGCCCGCCTATATCGAGGCGATGAAGCACAACAAGGACCTGTTCAATACCGGCTACAAGAAGGGCGTGATCATGGTCTCACATACCACGTTGATGCCCATACTGCGCACGGTCGCCAACCTGTGGATGATCGATAAGAGCAACAAGGAAGCCAGGGAGATCAGTACCCGGGCGGGAGATATTTACAATCAGGTATGTGTGGTGGCGGAGCGCCTGAATAAATTGGGTAATACCCTTAAGGCCGCTAACAACCATTACAATGACACGGTGAAAGGCCTGGTGGGGAAACAGGGCCTGCATGGGAAAGTTGAGCGCTTCCAACAGCTGTCGACCAAGGCCAACAAGGAGATGGTTGCACTGGAGCCGATTCACAGCGACATCGAAAACGATCGTATCGATGCCACCATGAACCTGGAGGATATTCCAGCAGAGCCGGCACGACTGGCGGAAATCAAGCCGATAAAACCCGACCAGTAATCGCCTGGTGATACTTTAGCAACTGGAAAATACCACACCCGCGACAGCCATGAGGCCGTCGCTAGCGGGTGTAGGGGTTACTTCTTTGGGGTTAAAGCGGCACTACTTTATTGGCGCATGGGCCTTTCTGGCCCTGACCAACTTCGAATTCCACTGCCTGTCCATCATTAAGGGTTGCGTAACCGCCACCACTTTGAATTTCAGAATGGTGTACAAAAAGGTCCTTGCCTCCGTCCTCTGGAGTAATAAAACCGAAACCTTTGTCTGCGTTGAACCACTTAACTGTACCTTTACTCATCTTGTCTACTCTATTGCTTGGGTGAAAAAATATAAACTCCCGACTACCAATTCACCGTTTGGTAGCCGACACAAGGATAATCTGATGTGATCGTTTTAGATAGGGCTATCGTCAGGGGCTTTCAGCTCGCCGTCTGAGGCTGGCGCGTCGGTTTGATCTTCGTTGCCACCGCCCTCCAGTTTCCTCAGGCGCTTTTCTTCCTTCTTTTTCTTCTTTGCCAGTTCTTTCTGTCGTTTTTCAAACGCGTAATTCTGTTTTGCCATTAGACTTCTCTAGTTTCGACCTGTATCTGGGTATTACAGTGGTCACACCTGCACATCAGGCAAATACCTGCCCATTCCTTCTCCATGATATGGAGGCTGGAGACATATTGCACTCACTTCCTCTCCAATTAATGCCATGAATCGAACAACTCTCCCGTTTAATCTGTTGTTTCTCATCATAAATGAAAGCTGATAAAAAGCTAAGCTACTGATTTTATTGGCACCCTGCCAAATAGCATTGAGAGATAAAAATGGCGATTTACTCACGATAGTTGCTCCAATCCGGAAATTCTCAGGCTATTGAGTAAAACAATCTTCTATCAAGGGATTAATTCAGATCGAGCTCTCAACGCCAAAACTCCACCAGCATCCGCTTTTATTGTCCCGCTCTCTCCAGTTGCCTGAATCGGCCTGGTGTCATAGCTGTCCAATTCCTGAACGCTCGATTGAAAGCGCTTTGATCGGAGTAACCCAACAAAAATGGGATTTCAGACAGCATCAAAGAAGTCCGCGATAAATAGCGACGGGCGAGCTGTTCACGAACAGCGTCAAGTAGCGCCTGGTACGAGAGATTATATTCCACCAGCCTGCGTTGTAAGGTTCGGGGGGAAAGATTCATTCCCCTAGCAACTTTCGGCAGGGTTGCGCCACCCTCTGGAATCGACTTCAACAACACCGATTGCAGACATTTCAGGAAAGGGTCGTCGGTACCCGCCACAGTTGAAAACGCGATCTGCTGTTGCTGGCGCATCGCGCGGAAGTTTTCTGGCAGGGCCCCCGGGCTGGACCTGTGAATCGTATCTGCATCAAAAGTTAACCCTGGATAGTCCGAGTTAAACGTGACCGGGCAGCCGAAAAATCGCTGAAAAGGAACGATGTCACCCGACTCATCACCGGTCAGAGAGACGGACAAAAGGTCACAAGCCCCGGGGAACCGCTGCCGAAGAAAAGTAACCAGCGCCGTCAGGCCAACTTGCACAAATGTGGCGTTGTCATTGCCAAGCTGATCAGGCCAGGCGAGCGTCCAACCCGAATCATCTCGCGATAGCTCCGCAAAATTGACACCATAAAAGTGTCGCTCACAGAGCAGGTATGTCTCCAATGCGTCTGCAAGGTTATCACTATTGAGCAGCAGGTAACCCAAAACACCGGCATGTGTAAGTTGAACTTCTGAACCAATCTGCAGGCCCACAGGCTCGCCGGGACAAAGTTCTTCTGCCTCTTTTAATAAACCGCGCCAGTCCTCAACACTCAAAGTCTCTTGTTGCGAGACCAGGGCCAGCCTCGTCTCCAGACTTTCGCAGACCATCCCCCTGCGCACCATCCACAGGCGGAGAATCTGGCTAAAACTGCCCGATATTCGAATCACCATGTGCCCAGCGCCTTTGGCGTAATATGTATAAACAATGGCGTAGTATGTCAATCATGTGATGTTTGGTCTACCTATCATTGGAAGTGGGCGTTAAAGGGTGGGATCAATATTATGGGTATGAAGATAAGACCAAGTGACCAGGCCTGTGGCGCAACGGTAACTGGTGTGGATTTAAGCAAGGAGCTTGGGGAATCCCTTGTTACCGATATTCGCCAGGCGTGGGTAGAGCACGGTGTTCTCGCCTTTCCCGATCAGTCTCTCAGGGATGATGACCTGGAGCGCTTCACTGCTTACTTTGGCGATTTTGGTGAGGATCCTTTCGTACAAGCAATACCTGGCCGAGAACATATCATCGCCATTCAACGGAAGGCAGACGAGACATCCTCTATATTTGCGGAGGCATGGCACACCGACTGGAGTTTTCAAAGCAACCCACCCGCTGGCACCTGCCTTTACGGGATCACAATTCCCGAAACCGGAGGAGACACGCTGTTTGCCAATCAGCACCTGGCGCTTGAGGAAATGCCCTCGAGCTTGAGGGCCAGGATTGAGGGTCGTTATGCCATCCACTCGGCCGCAGGAGGTTATGCACCCGAGGGCCTGTACGGCAAAGCGGATGAGGGGTCCGGTCGCAGTATGCGGGTAATAGCCTCAGAAGCCGCCAGGGACTGTTTTCTGCATCCACTGATTAAAGAACACCCGGAAAACGGCAGGGAGAGCCTGTTCGGGTGTCTCGGCTACATCATCGGTATAGCGGGTATGGAGCATGATGCCGCCTCAGACCTCCTGCTGGAGCTTCACCAATGGCAGACCGGGGAACAGTTCCAATACCGCCATAAGTGGTCGAGCAACATGCTGGTCATGTGGGACAACCGCTGCGTACTTCATCGGGCAAGCGGCGGATACGAAGGATATGACCGGCTCTTACACCGCACAACCATCGGGAGCCAGTCATGATGTTGGAGCGTTTTGGAGAGGCAGTACTGGCTATTCAGAATTTGGTCGCTACCCTGCCAGCCAGCCAATTACTGACACTCTCGGCACTACCCATCATTCTGTTGCTGGCAACCGTAGAATGGCTCCATTTCCGGCGAACTGACATCTTTGAAGTTAGAGATTCAGCCGCCAGTATCGCCATGGGGGCTGTCTACGTTTTGATTGCCGAAGGGGTCATGGTCGTAGCACTGGTCCTGCCAGCCTATGAGTGGCTTTATCA
>JARFQU010000108.1 GCA_029287595.1 Halioglobus sp.
AGGCAGGGAGCAAGCGGAATCACCGGAGTGCACTCCGGCCTGTTCAATATGCTGCATGATCGCGCCTATCACCACCTGTTCGCCGTCGCAGACGGCGTCCACGTCCACCTCTATGGCGGCACTCAAAAAGCTGTCCAGCAGCACCGGTGAATCGTTTGAAGCCTGCACTGCATCGCGCATATAACGCAGCAGGTCTTCCTCGCGGTAGACAATTTCCATAGCGCGCCCACCCAATACATAAGAGGGTCTTACCACCAGTGGATAGCCAATACTTTCCGCCGCCGCCAACGCCTCTTCCGAGCTGCGCACCGTGGTATTGTCCGGTTGGCGCAGGCCCAGCTTCTGAATCATCTGCTGGAAGCGCTCCCGGTCTTCCGCCCGGTCGATGGCGTCGGGCGAAGTGCCGATAATCGGCACGCCCTGTGCCTCCAGCGCATTGGCCAATTTCAGTGGTGTCTGTCCGCCAAACTGCACAATCACGCCCTTGGGCTGCTCCAGGGCGACAATTTCCAGCACATCCTCCAGGGTTACCGGCTCAAAATACAAGCGGTCGGAGATATCGTAATCAGTGGAGACCGTCTCCGGGTTACAGTTGACCATGATGGCCTCATAGCCATCCTCGCGCATGGCCAGTGCCGCGTGCACACAGCAGTAGTCAAATTCGATGCCCTGGCCAATACGGTTGGGGCCACCGCCCAGCACCAGGATCTTATCCCGATCTGTGGGCGCGGCCTCGCACTCCTGCTCATAGGTGGAATACATATAGGCCGTAGCAGAGGCAAACTCCGCCGCGCAGGTATCCACGCGCTTGTATACCGGCCGGATACCCAGGCCGTGGCGGTGCTCACGCACCTCTTGCTCAGTGGTGGCCAGCAATACAGCCAGGCGCTCATCAGAGAAGCCCTTGCGCTTCAGCGCATACATCTGCTGGTAGTCCAACCCCGCCAGGTGCAAGGTCTTCAGGCTGTCCTCGGTATCGATCAGGTCCTTGATCTGTACCAGGTACCAGGGATCCACACCGGAATACTGGTACACCTGGTCCACATCCATACCGGCACGGAAGGCGTCGCCTATATACCAGATCCGGTCCGGTCCGGGATTGGTAAGCTCCGCCACCAGATCATCGCGTCGGTCCGCGTCTTCCACATCCATCATGTGCTCGAACCCGGCCGAGCCCACTTCCAGTCCGCGCAGGGCTTTCTGCAATGATTCCTGGAAGGTGCGACCAATGGCCATCACTTCCCCCACCGATTTCATCTGGGTAGTGAGCCGGGTATCGGCACCGGGGAACTTTTCGAAGGCAAAGCGCGGTATTTTGGTGACCACGTAATCGATGGCGGGCTCAAATGAGGCCGGTGTAGCACCACCGGTAATGTCGTTCTGCAATTCGTCCAGGGTATAGCCGATGGCCAACTTGGCCGCCACCTTGGCGATGGGAAAGCCGGTGGCCTTGGACGCCAGCGCAGATGAACGGGACACCCGCGGATTCATTTCTATAATGACCATACGACCGGTTTTCGGGTCCTGCCCGAACTGCACATTGGAGCCGCCGGTTTCCACCCCTATCTCGCGCAACACCGCTAGCGAGGCGTTGCGCATGATCTGGTATTCTTTGTCGGTCAGGGTCTGGGCCGGCGCCACGGTGATGGAGTCGCCCGTGTGCACACCCATGGCATCGAAGTTTTCAATAGAGCAGACAATGATGCAGTTATCGTTCTTATCCCGCACAACCTCCATTTCATATTCTTTCCAGCCGATCAGCGACTCATCGATCAACAACTCGCTGGTGGGCGACAGGTCCAGGCCGCGCAGGCAGATTTCCTCGAACTCTTCCCGGTTGTAGGCAATGCCGCCACCGGAGCCTCCCATGGTGAAGGACGGACGGATAATACAGGGGAAACCGATCTGGTCCAGCACCTGGAACGCTTCTTCCAGGCTGTGAGCGAGCGCCGCACGCGGCGTTTCCAGGCCGATTCGCTTCATCGCCTTATCGAACAGCTGGCGATCCTCGGCCATGTCGATCGCTTCTTTGGTAGCACCTATCATTTCCACGCCATGTGCTTCCAGTACACCCTCGCGCGCCAGGTCAAGGGCGCAGTTCAGCGCCGTCTGGCCGCCCATGGTAGGCAACAGTGCATCAGGCTTTTCCTCCTGGATGATGCGCTCTACCGTGCGCCACTCTATGGGTTCTATGTAGGTGGAGTCAGCCATCGACGGGTCGGTCATGATGGTGGCCGGGTTGGAGTTCACCAGAATCACCCGGTAACCCTCTTCGCGCAGCGCCTTACAGGCCTGGGCGCCGGAATAATCGAACTCGCAGGCCTGGCCGATAATAATAGGCCCGGCGCCGAGGATCAGGATGCTGTTAATGTCAGTTCTTTTGGGCATTCGGTATCAACTTTATACTGTGGCGGCTGCCGTCTGCCGTGCGGCAATCAGCTCTATGAAATGGTCAAACAGGGGCGCGGCGTCGTGCGGCCCGGGACTCGCTTCAGGGTGTCCCTGAAAACTGAAGGCGTTCTTGTCCACACGGTGAATGCCCTGCAGACTGCCGTCGAACAGGGACTTATGGGTCACCCTGAGGTTGTCCGGCAAGGCATTTTCATCCACTGCGAAACCGTGATTCTGGCTGGTTATCAATACCGTGCCGTCGTCCAGGTTCTGCACCGGGTGGTTGGCGCCGTGATGCCCGAATTTCATCTTTACCGTAGCCGCACCACTGGCAAGACCGAGCAACTGGTGTCCCAGGCAAATGCCAAACACCGGAATATCCGTCTCCAGGATGGCGGTAATCGCCTCGATAGCATAGGTACAGGGCTCCGGGTCGCCGGGGCCATTGGACAGGAACACTCCGTCGGGGTTTAGCGCCAGCACCTGTGCCGCCGGGGTCTGGGCAGGCACTACCGTCAGGCGGCAGCCACGATCCACCAGCATACGCAGAATATTGCGTTTTACACCGAAATCGTAAGCCACCACATGCCAGGGCAGGTCCGCATCGGGCTTGACACTGTGGCCTGTCTCCAACGCCCAGCTGCCCTCACTCCAGCTGTAGGGTTGCTGCGCCGACACTTCCCTGGCCAGGTCCATGCCCTTGAGACCGGAAAATGCCCGGGCCTGCTGCAGCGCCTGCGCTTCATCTAAGTCAGCGCCCGCCATCAGGCAACCGCTCTGGGCGCCTTTTTCTCGCAGGATACGGGTCAGTCGCCGGGTATCTATGTCCGCGATAGCAACGATGCCACGACTCTCCAGGTACTGCTGCAGGCCCTGTTCGTTGCGATAATTGCTGGCCATCAGGGGCAGGTCGCGAATCACCAGGCCCGCGGCCCAGATCTCGCCGGACTCCTCATCCTCCGGATTGGTGCCGGTGTTGCCGATATGGGGGTAAGTCAGGGTGACAATCTGTCGTGCATAGGAGGGATCGGTAAGAATTTCCTGGTAACCGCTCATGGCGGTATTGAAAACGACTTCACCAACCGAGATGCCCGCAGCACCTACTGCCAAACCATTGAAAATACTGCCGTCTTCAAGGGCTAAAATGGCCGGAATGGACAAACAAACCTCCAGAAATCAACGGAATAACCCGGGCCGCGCGCACTCGCAAAAAAGCGAGATGGGAAACCTCATCTCGCCTTTTTTACATAAATTCAGCTCTGGTTATTCACAAGGATACACTGCCCGGTGCGCTGGCCGGACGTGTAAAAACTGGCCGAAGATTGTAGGGGATAGGCCCGGGGCTGTCCATACCCGCAGTCGCCGATTATCGTCGCTACAGGCACCTAAAGCACTTGCTGTAACGGTGCAATTCCCTAAGATGAGTCACCCTCCGTAAAAGTGGAAGACAAAATGGCATACAGCGAAGGCAAAATAGCCGTTATTACCGGCGCCGGATCCGGGATCGGCCAGGCTCTGGCCCTGCAGCTCAACAGCGAGGGCTGTGCGCTGCACCTCAGCGATATCAGCAGCGCCGGGCTGGATCAAACCCTGTCACTGCTGCAGCGAAAAGACGTCGATGTAAATCCCCACCCCCTGGACGTGGCCGACAAGGCCGCGATGCACGCCTGGGCTGAGCAGATCGCCATCCAAAGTGGCCATGTGGACATCGTCATCAATAACGCCGGCGTGGGCTACGCAGCAACCGTCGAGGAAAGCGACTACGAGCACCAGGAGTGGCTTATGGGCATCAACTTCTGGGGCGTGGTTTATGGCACCCAGGCCTTTCTGCCGTTGCTGCGCCAATCCAGCCAGGGCCACCTGGTGAATATTTCCTCTGTATTCGGCCTGATCGGTGTGCCGACCCAATCAGCCTATAACGCAGCCAAGTTTGCCGTGCGCGGCTATACAGAGGCACTGCGCCAGGAGTTGGACGGCAGCAACATTCACGTCTGCTGTGTGCACCCCGGTGGCATCAAGACCAATATTGCCCGCGCGGCGCGCGGCGGCGACCCGAAAATGACTGCCGATGACCGCAATAACGAATTCGAGAAATTTGCCCGCACCACGGCACAATCCGCTGCGGCGCAAATCATCCGCGCCGTGGAAAAACGCCGCAAACGCCTGTTGATTGGCGCTGATGCGAAATACATTTCCCTGATCTCTCGCCTGCTTCCGGTACGCTACACAGCCCTGCTGCCCGGCGTCGCCAGAACCAATCCCGCCGCCGTCCGATGAACGAACCGCAGCCACTGGAATCCGGCGCGGTCAGCGTCGATAGACGGCGACAGCTGCGCGAATATCAGGCAATCACGCCTGTTGCAAAACCTGTCGGGCTGTTTACTGAGTAGCCTGCAGGCACCGACCAGCAGCAACAACGGACCAGTACCTGATTCAAGAAAGAGGCACCCCATGAGCAATACAGCACAGCCACTGTTTGACCTGACACCCACCGACGAGCAGCGCATGAACCGCGATACCATGCAGCGCTTTGCCGCGGCAGAAATGCGGGCACAGGCAAAAATCGCCGACGAGGCCAACACGACACCGGAGGATTTCTACGCCAGGACGGCGGCGCTGGGCCTGGCA